>JBJKQK010000011.1:0-54578 GCA_046705285.1 Terriglobia bacterium | reverse complement strand
AGCTTGTGGAATCTTCTGAATCCGTCAATGAACCTCAGGTATTTTCGCATCCTCGCTCCGATCTATGGACGTCTGGCACTCTGGCACTGAGCAACAGCTCCGTGAGTTTGATACAGCACAGGCAAGTTGACTGGCCCGTCCTGTTGACACAACATTCCTGCAACCAGGTTCGAACTATTGCCGGAAGATTCCGAACACTGCTTCTATCGGCTGCTATGCCGCACGAGCAAGTTCTGAAACCCCGGGCTGGTTTTATTAGATTGATGATGGCGAATGGTCACGCAAGAATGATGATCAACCAATGTGCCGATAGAGTAGCCGGCCCGCGACGGTAAGAACCGGCAAGGGAGTATGTCCAAACACCCACCCGGCGGGCCGTTTGAGCGTCCCCAATACGGAAGTGTGCGGCGACGGCTGGGGGTGTTTCCAATAGTTCAGCGGAACTCGTCTTCCACCGAGCCGATCCTTGAAGGCAATGAGTCCCGGGTTGTCCCACGCTGAGCGGCCCAGGTCAAGCTCGGTCAGGCCAAGTTCTTTTGCCTGCTGGATTGTTTTCCAGAAAAGCCACGGCGTCCCGCCCAGTTTATTGAGCTTCGAATCGGAGCAGCCATATTTGTAGACCAGCGTTTTTTGATGGCGCAAAGTCAGGATGCATGCTGCCACCTGGTCGCCATAAAGTGCAGCCCGTATTTGCAGTGCAGGACCCAGACACTCGGACAGGTTTTCGAACCACCGAAAGGGCTGCGGAGGAACGTGCTGCCGCTGCCGCGTCTGAACGAACAGGCGATAGAACATCTGCAATAAGGAGCTCGATCGGCCCTCCACGTACTTCAATTTGGCCTTGTCGGCGCGGTGGATCTTCCTTTGAATGCAGTCTTTGTGAAAACCAAGGAAGATGGTCTTGTCATCGCGCATGAGATCAATCGCGTGAAAACAGAAGCTCTCACTTGGTCCCACTCCGGATTGCAGACCCGGGAAGTCATGCCGCGGCCGAAACTCCACGTAGTTCCACTTCTGACTCTTCTGCTCTTTATACAAACCTTCCAATAGGGCTGAGGCGGAGGCGTCGCTATCCAGCAAAGGATCACAGTGGTCGGAAAACGGGAGGGAAACAAGCCTTTTGCCCGTAAGCCAGCTGGAAACTCCGCAGAACACCAGGCCATTGGTTAATTCTTCCTGTGGGGCAGAGGTGGTATAGGCAAGCGGCGCGTAACCGTACGTCCGCCGCAGCGCCTCCAACCACCCTGACCGGTGGAAAATCGAGGAGCGTGGGTGCCTTTCAACAAAGGCGTCCCATCGACGATCACTAAGAGGATTGGTTTGATAGATCATAACGCAAGGGTACGGGGCCACGCTGTTGGGCGCTTGCCATATTCTGATTTGTGGAATTGCAGCAGAGCACCGCGCGGCACTCCGCCGCTTTGGGCGCTCTGGCTGTACCGATTTGGCTCGGTATTTAGTGAGGTGAGTTACAGACAGTCAGACTACAAACTCTGTGACTTTTGGATCGAGACAACACGAAAAACGTTCGGACCACTTCCACTTACTTCAACGCATCGATGTTCGGGTATCTTTCAGGACCGCAGCCTTCCACGCTGCTAGTGTTTCCAGGGCTTTTCCTCTGCTCAATCGGCCGGAGCCATTGGCAAGATTCTGGCAAATATTCAGGCGTTCCATAGCCCGGATTTACGAGTCGAGTTCTAGTGAGCCGTGACGCCGAGATTTGTTGGCGCGGCGGGTGCGGGAGAACTTGTGTAGCAACTATCAGCGCTGAAGTTAAGGATGCCGTTACTGTCTTTGGAAGTGTTATCGTAACAGAGCTCGGCCGGTATTTCGTATTCGTGGCCTCCCGGACCCGGACCGCCGGTGACGTCTGGCCCAATGGCAGGCCACGGAGGATTCCCCCAAGGCGTTCCCCACCAGCTCGGTTTTCCAGAAAGGAAAAAGGAAGCCGGCAAAGTCTGGCTGGATGGCACGGAATTGGCATACTGGCTGAGTCCACTCGGCACTTCTGACGCGTCCCAACGCACGGTACCGGTGGCGACATCATAGTTACCCCAGCGCATCAGGGTGTTTGCCACGTTCGGGTCGTCAGGCACGCTCGAACTGGTAGTTCCACCGTTTCCCGACCAGCCCAATGCATATATAGACTTGTCGTAATTTGAACCGCTCGGTTCTGCGTCCTCATAGTTCGTGTGATATCCCGCCTTGCCGAGAACATTTCCAATGATATTGAAAAACCTGCTGCCGGCATAAAGGTTGACGGGGACTGTCTGGCTCGTCTTGCCGGATTCCCAGCCGATCCAGTAGTTTCGAAATGCCGTCTCGAAGTTGTGTGTGCCGTGAATGTCGTCGGCCGTAAGGCCTATGCCGATATTGCCTTCGAATAGCTCCATGTCCGTTCCACCCGCATGGAACCAGGCTGCTCCCATCATCCAGGAAGGTGAGACCGCGTAGTAGTCGTCAATGGCATAGTTATACGCCCACACATCGCCGGAAGCCGCGCCGTTTGTCATCATCGGAGAAGTAATATGCTGAAAGATGTTGTTTTCAACCAGGTTGTCCGAACCCATATAGTTCTCAACACCGTAACTTTGTGACGCAGCGTTGTGAGTTCCATAGAAGTAGCTGTCCGCAACCGTGATATGGGCTGACTGATACAACCAGATATGGTTACGGTTAGCATCAAGCGAGCGAATCCCTTTCGCCCAGCAATTCTCAGCATTGAAGAATACGATTCCGCTTTGTGCATTGCTGCCGCTATGATCCAGAGACAGATCCTCGATGCCGTCAAGCATAATGTCGGTATTTCCCCACCACGCTCCGGGACTTTGCGATGATCTCCAGTTTGGCATGTAAAGGCCGGGAGTGATTGTAACTGTATTTCCGCTGACGGCCTGGACCTGGACAATTTGCTGTTGGGCGCGACCTGAGCGCTCGCCACCCGCCGGCCCTTCCAGCGAGCAGACACCCTGGGTTTCGCAGACATAGACTGAACCCGTGTCCGAAGTGTCGTTCATCTGGTCAAGGATCAGCATATTCCCAACCTTCAGGTTGGCCGTGGAACTCAGGGTAATCTGTGTGGTTCCAGCCGAATATCCCCCCGTCCAATTGGCGGAGTTTGCCGGACCACCCACCCAGCTCGAATCACCTTCAATGCAAACATCCGATTGGAGCCCATGGCAACTGAGGCTTCCAGAGAAAACGAGAAAAGTCTGGTTTGCTCCGGCCCCACGAAGGGTCACATTGCTATGACTTGCAAAATCGATTCCGGAGGACAAGTTATAGGTTCCAGCGTTCAGATAAACAACCCCGCCGCCTGCACAGCTTGCGATGGCGCTGTTGATCTGAGAAGCGGTGGCGCCAGGGCTCAGTGTGGTACAAATTGATGTGCGGTTTGGAATACCGCCTTGTACCCCCGCATTGCTCCAATTCGCCATTCTGCTGGGGGCAATAATCCCGCTTGCGCTCTGGGCTCGGATATAGACGGGAAATCCAATCACGACGACAAAAAAGAGTACTGACAGTTTACGGTCCATATTCCCTCTGTCTTTTAAAGTGGTGATTGCCAAGGCCTCTACACGATACGGGTCTTTGCAGATATTCCTACAGCAACCACAGTATACGAGTACTCTCCTAACCCTAGCTACTGGACAGGCGAACAGAAAAAGGTCAGGGAACCGCAATCTGCTCATGAAGTCCGCCCGCACTGATCCGTCTTCTCCCAGGGAGATTCTTTATGAAGTCCCGCCGGCAGAGGCGTCTCCGCTTCTGACATGTGGAACTCTTCACGCATGATCACCCGCGCAATCCGTTCTGCCGCCTGGCCGTCCCATAGCGGGGGAATGCTTCGCTGTTTTCCGGGCCCGTCAAGAATACGGCCGATTTCCTTGATCAGCCTGCCGGCGTCGCGGCCGACAAGAGTGTTGGTTCCCATGGAAATGGTAATCGGCCGCTCAGTATTTTCTCTGACGGTGAGACAGGGTACCCCGAGGAACGTTGTCTCTTCCTGAATCCCACCGGAGTCGGTAATAACGATGGTCGCGTGCTTCTGAAGCGCAAGGAACTCAAGGTACGGCAACGGCTCCAGAAAGCGGATAGATCCTTTCCCGTTCGGCTTGATCCCAAGGTCCGCCATCTTCTGCCGTGTGCGGGGATGCACAGGGAAAATGAAAGCGAGTTCCCGGCTGGCTTTTTCCAGGCTCGACAGCAGGGCGGCCAGCCAATCCAGTTCGTCCACATTGGAGGGCCGGTGAAGCGTCACCAGCGCATATCTCTTTGGCAGGTCAGGCAGCAGGCGCTCGTCGCTTTCCGACAGCATCCGGACCAGAGTGTCAATCATGACGTTGCCGACTAAAAACACTTTTTCGGAACTGATCCCTTCTTTGGCGAGGTTCAGATTCCCGTCCTCCGACGGAGTAAAAAGAAGGTCAGACAATTGATCTGTCAGCAGCCGGTTGATTTCCTCAGGCATCGCGCGGTCGAAAGATCGCAGGCCGGCCTCCACGTGCGCAATTCTGATCATCCGCTTTGAGCAGACCAGGGCGGTTGCGACTGTTGAGTTCACATCGCCGTAGACAACCACCAGGTCCGGCTCCATCCTCATCAGCACAGGCTCAAAGCGTGACATGATCTGGGCGGTCTGTTGCGCGTGGGTATCAGAGCCAACCTGAAGATTGATATCCGGCGCCGGCATCCCCAACTGCTGGAAGAAGACTTCCGACATGTTGAAGTCGTAATGCTGTCCCGTGTGGACGACCATCTGTTCCACCGGATACGCCGACAGAGCCCGGATCACCGGCGCTGCCTTCATAAAGTTCGGGCGTGCCCCTACTACATGACAGATACGCATAAGGACTCTCTTGGGTTGTTAATGCAGGACGTCAACAGAATGGTTCGCGTCCCGGCAATCAGTTCGCGGATTGACTGCCGGCTTCGTGCCGCGCTCTTCCCGGACGGCTCCTGGTAGACGCCAAGCGTTTTCAGGGCAACCTGACTCCAGGAATTGCGCGTCCAGTGATGACATCTGACCTAACGTTTGCAGGTCGCCTCAGACCGTCAGAACGGAACGCGCCGGCGAACTCTGGAACTGTAACAATTGGGATTCAAGCTGCGAAAAAATCGCGTCCATGATTCTCGCGGCAAGAAGAATCTCGTGATATGGGATGGGGACCGGCGCATCATCGGTAATCGAGCGATAGAAAGATTCAATCAGGTATTTCATCCCCGATTTCATATGAAAGTCGTTTCGGATAAAGGCGCCCAAGTTCTTCTCCAGATTGCTCAGATACTGGCCGGCAAACATCACCGGCGGCACAAACTTTTCAAGATAGCTCTTGTATGGATTGCCGTGGAGTTTAATGAGCGTCTGCTGGTCTTCGTCCAGAAAAAGTCCGTTCTTTGGCCCGTACATCCGGAACTGATGCAACACCGGGCGCATTTGTGACGAAAAAGTGAAATACGCCGTAGTGCGACCTTCTTCAAGAATGATGACCCTCAGCTCATCAACGATTTCATTTTCACCGATTTGTCTGAGAAGAGGACTGACGAATCCAGTTGCGATGACTTGTGGTGATTCGCTTGCCAGGAACTCCGCGATTCTTGCGATGCCGTGGCTGATCGTATTCTGCAAAAGTTTGCCCGGCAGCCCTCGAACCCAGTGCCGCCTGTCGCCGAGCAGAGCCTTGGCATAAGACATATTGCTAAGGTTATAGCAATAATAGCTTTCCATGTGCACCGGCGCGCCCCCCAGGAAATCACTCCGTACGAGTTCTCGCAGGCGCCGTGCCGCATGGCTGAACTGGGCATCATGGCCTACGGTGATTTTCAGCCCCGCCCGGTTTGCAAGCTCCACCAGTTCGCAGGCCTCCGACGCGTAAACCGTAAAGGGCTTTTCCACAAAAACGTGACATCCCGATTGCAGGCAGAATTTTGCAATGCCGAAGTGGCTCTGCGGGGGGGTCGTGATATGAACCACATCCGGCCTTGCCTTCTCCAGAAGTTCGGAAAGGTCGCTGTAGTACCCTGCAACCGGAAACCTCTCGTACAACTGTCGGGCCATCAAGGGTTCTCTGTCATACACCCCACAGATTTCGGCGCCCTTGATCCGCTGAATCTGCGCTGCGTGCGCGTCTGCAATTTTTCCGCAACCGACAATGGCCACTCTAAGCATGCTTGCCTCCACCCCGGCAACTCTCAAAATACTGGCTCAGCGCCTCGGCTGTGGGGACGATGGGCGTCCAGCCAAGCTGCGTCTTCAGCCTGACGTTACTGTATCGGGTCTTCTTCCAGAAGGCGTACCAAGCACTGCGATTGTACACAGGTGCCAGCTGGCCCTCGGACCACTTCGAATACCACTCCCACAGGCAGCAGAGGGCGTAACTCAGAGAATGAGGAAGATAAATGGAACTGAATCGCCTCACCTTCTGCTTATACAGGCGCAGAAAGCGTCGGCTCGACGGCAGATCGTCGTCGACCACATTCAACACCTTGCATTCGGCGTCCAGCTTCTTAACTCCGGCGAGCGCAATCGCGTCGGCGCAATTGTCAACGTAGGTCAACGGGATCTTGTTTGGCCCGCCAAGGTGAAGAAAAATCCCGAATGTACCGATTCCCACCCGGCTGGGGATGGCTTCATGGCCGGCGCCGTAAACGTATCCCGGCCTGATGGTAACGCAGGAAAGTCCGTAATGTTTGCTGTACTCCTCGACGATTTCGTCCTGTTTCACTTTTGCATAGCAATAGGCGTTTCCCCGCAGCGTCGGCTGGGTTTCCACAGGGCTCGTCTCGTCCAGGACGTTCCCCGCGGAGTTCTTTCTATTGCTATAAACGGCAAACGAACTGACGTTGACAAACCGCTTGACGCCCCCATCCTGCACGCTCGCCTCCAGGAGGTTGCGTGTCGTGACCACGGAATTCAAGTATGCGTCAGGAAAAGATTTTGTCCCCGTCCCTGCAGCCAGGTGAATGATCACCGACGCACCCTTCACCGCAGAAGCGCAGTCCTCGCGTGAAAGCAGATTCCCCTTCACGACCTCAACACGGGTCTCGCCCCGGTTGCCACGTAAAAGTGCAGCAATCCTGGACTCGTTACTGGACAGTCTGGCAAAGCAGCGAATGTTTTGAAACCCGCGATCCAGCAGGCTGTCCACCACTTTGGAGCCGATGAAGCCGGTTGCTCCCGTGACCAGGATGAGGTCCTCCTTTCCAATCATCAGATTTTTGTCTTCCATGCTTTCCTCAAAATTCCGATCTGTGATGTGTGGGTCTCCCATGACTCTTTTCCTGAAAAGCTAAGAACCGCGTCCACTCAGAGGGTCATCACCGCTTCTGCAGAACCGGCCTGGCCGAAAGTCTGACGATGCAGCCGCGCCTACGCTTCTCAATTCATTCCGCGTTGTGGAACACGGCCACCGTCGGGATCAGCGGCTTTCCGGCTGGTTCTCCATCACCAGACCTGCATACACGTCGCAGGTAAGGCCGGCCACGGTGTTCCAGGAATGCCCTCGATCTGCGTAATCCTTTATCTCCTGCCGAGCTTCATTCAGGTTCCTGAACAACTCGCTTTGGAAATAAATCTTCAGGGTGGCGGCCATGTCGCCGGCATCGCACCGCTTGCAGACAAAGCCGGTCCTTCCCTCCACAACGTCCTGCCTGAACGATCCGACATCCGTAGCAACCACAGGAAGGCCAAAGCTATATGCCATCAGAAGGATGCCACTCTGGAAAATGTCCGTATAAGGCAGCACCAAAACATCGGAGGCCTTGAAATACAACTCCGTCTCTTCGTCTGGAATAAATTCGCTCTTGATAATCACCCGTCCCGGGTCTGGGAAGTTCTGGATGGTCCGCCGGATGCCGTCCCAATAGCTCTTCGACTCTTTGAAAAATCGACCTGCGATCACCAAGCGATAATCCGTGTGGTCCGCGATCAGCTCTTGAAATGCGGCAACCAGGTATTCGAGACCTTTATAAGGGCGGATATTGCCGAAAAACAGGATCGTTTTCTCATCTTCCCCGATACCCAGCCGCCGCCTTGCTTCAGAAGACGTCAGACTTGTGCAGGGAACAGCGTTATTAATCCCATAGGGCACGACGGTCACCGCTTGTTCACGAACCCCGAAGTCTTTCAGGAGTTCCTTCTTCATCTTTTCGGTATGGACAAAAATATGGTCCGTGAGGTGATATTGAATCCTCAAGGTGAGCCGGTTCAGCGGCGAGTCGCACTGATCCCGCCGGCCGTCATTAACGTTGTGCGCGGTGAGGGCCGTCTTTTTTCCCAGGATTTTGTAGTACAGCATCAGCAGGGTACGGTCGAAAGACTGAAACTTGTTGTTCCATAGAATATGGAAAATGCTTGCCTTGGAATTCCAGGCATACGCGATCAGCCGCGCATAATAGCCGAACACTCTGGACATTTTGTTCAGAAGAGGAGCCTTCGCACTCCGGTCTCCTCGCAGGTTCAGGAAATTGAGTCCCGGAGTCATGTGCATTTCAGGGCTGTCAATTCCGTCGCTCCCGATCACGTCCAAGTGCACTCCCTTCGCGATCAGGCTCATCGCCAAGCCGAACGTGTAGTGCCGGTCTGAACCGCCAGTCAGCAGGGCCACTTCAACCGGGTGCGCCGCTGTCCGGGCCGCCTGGCCCGGAGCGCGGAAGTCTTCCGCCTTCAAATCTGGAATCTCCCGCAGGGCTGAACTTCGCACCTCGATTACCTCCCACCCGATTCGGGAATTTCTTCACTGGCCACCCGGAGGACGCCGTCGGCGCGAATCCCGCTCTTCAGAGCGGCGGCAGCAGGAGCCGGCCTCGGGGAGCGGCGGGACGAAAGCATGTCCGGCAAAAGCTTGACCAGACGATAGAGTGGATCAACGCTGCGGTGCAAAGCTACCACCGCGATGAGGTAGAGTGACCAGAATATAAGCGAAACGGTCACCATCCGGGCCAGCGCGTCCCCCAGGCCCATTCCCGTGCCAAAAGGATGAGAATGCAGCACGATCAGGACGGAAGCGAAGGCCGCCAGGATTGCGGCGACGACGTACCGCCAGATCGTGTTCACCACCTGGCCCACGCCGAAGCCGATGGGCTTTCCGGCGTACCAGAACGCCGGGAACATCAGGATCCAGAATGAGACCGTCCACGCCAGCGCGATGCCCACAGGTCCCCACGGCAGCCCTGCGATAAACAGCAGAGCGGTAACCAGGAACTCGACAATCCCCCAGCGAAACCACCGGTCCGGGGTCCCAATGGAAAGGTGGATCCATCCGTGCGTGTAATAAAGGAGCATGATGCCGATGCCCGGCCCGAAGAAAACGAAGATCTGCCCGGACTCTTCCCATCCCGGACCCAGAATCACGCGGATCAGGTCCTTGCCAACCAGGCTCAGGTCGGCCCCAACTCCCATGGCCACAAGCGCAAGCAGAGCAAGCGCCCTGAGGAGATATCGCTGGTATTGCACGACATCGTCCTTCAACCGGCTCAAGGCTGAAACGGCGACAGCGGTAATCGGATTTACTAGCTGGCCGGAAGAAAGTGAAAACAGGTCATAGGCCTTCTTGTAGAAACCAAGCGGCTGTGCGCCAAAACGCCATCCCACCAGGACATTGTCCAGGTTGCGGGCAAAATAGTTGACGGTGAAATGGCCATAAACGTTGATCGAATACCGCACCAGCTTTGCCGTTCCCGGGGCACGCCGCGGAAGGCCCGGAACCCAGCGGCAGAGGATCCATGCGCCCACAGTAGTGCTGAGCGGCAGCGCAACGACGCCGGCTACCAGCGCCCAGTATCCCCAGCCCAGCAAGGCAAGGGTGATGGTGGTGACAACCGAGGCGCCGCGGGCGATAACGCCGTTGACGGAGATCACGGGAAATTCCATGGCTCGTTTCAGCAGCGCCAGATGCAGGACTGAGGCGCCTGTAATGACGATGGTCAGAGAAACTCCGATCGCCACGGCCGCCACGCGCGGGTCGCCGTAAAACCACGACAGCAGCGAGCCTGCGGACGCGAATCCGATCGTCAGAAGAAGGCTGGCGCCGAGGTTGATCCAGAAGAGATTGCTGGCCAGTGCATGGCTGATTTCATCAGTCTGAACAACGGCTTCGGTAAATCCGTTCAGCCCGAAATTCATGATCAGCAGGCTGACCGTGGTAACCATCGCAACCACCCCGAAATCCGAAGGGGTCAGGATCCGCGCCAGAACCACGGTTCCGATCATCTGCACCGCCAGGGACAGCCCCTGGGCGGAAACAGCCGCCCCCGCGCCACGAACCGCAAGGCGGCGCAACTCCCCGTGGCCGTCGGCGGCCGGATGGAACGTTCCCTCTGCGTTAAACGGCCTCAAATGATCCTCGCATAAACCTGCGAATCCTCTGGCGGAAATCCGGCCGGAACGACCTCCAGGGGTTCCTCCGGCGGCGTTTCCTGCTCCATGGTCCGCGCAGCGGCGGGAACGGCAATGATTGCAAGCAGAAGGAATATCCACATGGGGTCGAGCATTCTGAAGCCGGCCTCAGCAAAGTTGTAAACCAGGGCAGCGGCAAAGTACGCCAACCTCAGACTGCCGGCCTCCGGATCCCGCCGGTACACGGCAATCAGGTGCCGGTAGCCCGTAATCAGCAGGGTCATCAACAGAGCCAGGCCAGCCAATCCCAGGTTCAGATAAACTTCGAGATAACCGTTGTGGGCCTCATTGGGATGCCACACGTAGATACTCCAGATCTGGTCGAGCCGGTGCCCAAGCCAGAAACTCTCAAAGCCGGTGCCGAACCACGGGTGGGTATCCATACCGAGGAGCGTTTTCCATAATTCAGTTCGGCCGGTCAGCGTGGAGTTCCTTCCAAACAGATGAATGACGGACACCACAACCTCTGGAAAAACGAACAATACCGCCGCCACCGCCACCATGCCCCCCACCGCAATGTGGACGTCCGACGACCGGTTTCTTCCCGACACCTTCACAAACACCATCAGGGCTGATCCCATCAGGAAGCACACCAGTGGGGTAATCGAATTTGCCACAGCAAAAATCCAAAGGACTGTTGCAAGAGTTATGCCCAGCGCAATCAGTTGCCTGTTCTTCCGGCGTTTCTGATGAAGGGTCTTGAGAATGAGCCAGACGCAACCAAGGCCGATAAGCATACAGATGACGCCCAGCATGTTCTTATTGGTTGTTACGCCCGTGTAAGTAAAGGTTCCATCTTCAATACTGTAGACACGCCCCAGGTGGGGATAGAACTCGATCAGCAGCACGGAAAGCGGCATCAGAATAAAACCCACCCGCGTAATGATTCGCTTCACCGCTTCCACCCGGTTCCGGTCGGTCAGAATAACCAGGACCATCACCACGTCGCCGATCGCCTTGAACCACCTCTTCATCGCCAGCCCGGGAGCGACCGACCACAACGTGCTCAAGGCACAATAGCCAAAAAAGGCCACCAGGGGCCAGTTCATTCTCAGCACTCTCACCGCCCGTTTATACCGGCACAGCAGGACCAGGATGCCGACCATCATGAGGGCCGTAAGGATCAGGCGGTCCAGAGGATTGCCCTCCGCAACCTGGCTCGCGGTCAGCAGTTGCGGGCTCCTTTGCATCCACACGGAAACCATTCTCGATCCCGCAAGCAGGATCCAGACGGTGGGAAGCCACAGCGCCGGCGATGGCCGCGACTTAGGGTCCCGGTAAAGCACAAATAGCGCCAGGATCTCAAACCCGAAGACTAAGGTGGCAAAGGAAGTCATGAAGGATTATCCGCACGGCGGCAGAAAAGGCGCCTCATCGCAGGTCGAGAAACTGGCGATGCAGGAGTTCCATTGACAACAACGTGTGCAACTCATGGGTGTAGTTGTGGTCTCCCTTGAGGTGGCCCCGAACCACAGCCTCCAGCCCCTTCCGCTCGATGTACGGCCGGGACAGGCTCCGCGAATCCAGCAGCACGTCGCGGACATAATCGGAGAGGAAGTCGCGGTACCAGACCCGGAAATGGGCGAATTTGTGTCTTCCGAGGAAAAGCCGTTCCACGTGCAGCGGCGAAATGAAATGGTCGACTCTGGCCAGCCACTGCGGCATGCCGCTGTCGTAAGCGTATTCCGATTTGAACGTGAACTCCTGAAACCTGCGGGACGCCATCGTCGAGAACCGTCCCTTCAGGCCGTTGACTCCGCGGTCGCTGGCCACCCGGCCAAGGGCGGGGTTGCCGTCACAGATCATGCGCCAGCGAATGTCACGGTTCCGGTCCAGCAACTTGGGCTCCCGGTAAATGACCTGGACAAAATTGTTGTCCAGGTACGGTGAGCGCACCGTCATCTGGGTCTGCTCCAGAGACAGAACTCCGTAATGCCACCATGGCGACTGCAGGAAAGCGGCAAAAGTAACAGGATGCCGGCGCCGAAGCCCCGCATAGGTCGTCTTTGCCTGCTGGACGCTCGAGCACAATTCCGGCTGGAACAATCCGGGCATGGGGTCCGACGGCTTGAACATCGGCACCTGGGTCAGCAACTCGCTGCCATACGTTCCCACAACCCGCACAGGCGCAATCTCACGGGCCTTTTCGCTGACATACAGGTCGGGCGCCCGGTTGGCCTGGACGTTGCCGTCACTCAGGTAAATGCTGCGCTCAGCATAGTGCGGAAACTGCGAAAGGAATTCGTCTCCAACCGTGACCACGCTGTGGGACTGGTGGCAGATGCCGGCAACCTGCCGGGCCACCAGCACGTCACGGCAGTCGCGGAACATTCCACCGTAGGTGTAACAGGGCAGCGAGCCGGACGGGGCCTTTCGCCACGCCATTATCACACGGGTGTCCATTCCACCCGTGAGAGAAACCCCCACCTTCTGGCCGCCGTTGAAGTAACGTCCGAGGTTCCGCGAAAAGGCCTCCCGCAGCTCCTGATAGTATTGCTCGGCGCTTAGCGGAGCCTGTTCTTCCCATTCGCGGACGTCAAAATAGAGGCGCTTTTGCGGGATCGGCCCGTTCCGGAACTCCCAGGCTGCGCCGCCCGGCACCAGGCTGACGCCCTTGAATAACGTCCGGTTCTCCAGCGCGCAACTGCAACTCACAAACTCTCCCGCCGCCTGCATGTCCAGTTGGCGCAAATCCGGGCGGACAGCAAGGATCGCCTTTGGCTCCGCCGCAAAGTAGAAGGCCTGTTCCGATTCGTGGAAGCAGAGCCGGAACATCCCATAGCGATCGTTGAACAGGAGCACCCTGCCCAGCCTCCGGTCTGCCAGAAGCCCGTGGAACCTTCCGTTCAAACCTGCTGGAAATGTGGGGTCCTCTTCATAAAGGTGCACCAGGTAGGACGGGCCTTTCGCTTCCAACTGGTGTCCTTGGCCCTTCAGGCGGGCGGCCGTCCCCGGCTCAGGATACTCTTCGCCCGAAAACACGAGCACCACGTCCCGCCGTTCGTTGATCAGGGGCATTCCGTCAGAAAAGGAACCTTTCTGGATGGCCCACCCTACATAAACGCCCAGCGATTCGTCCACCCACGTTCCCGTCGTGTAAAAGGACTCGTGAGTAATGGCCTGCACCATCCGATGCAGTTGCGGCTCAGCACTTTCGCGCGGCATTTTCGTAATGAAACCCACAATTCCCGGCATAACTGTTTTTGTCCGTTGCCTTTCAAGCCCCATCCCGGCGATGCTTTGCCGCCGCCACCGGCCCAGCCCCCTTTTAAGCGTTTCCCCGGGCAGCAAATTTTTTGGCATACCAGAGACTGCGAATCCTGCGGTATTGAACGATCGCCGGCTCAGGAACCCAGGCCAGCAGCCTGTGGTGCAGGCCCAGCCGAAGGGCCGCGCGCCCCGTAAGCGTCAGTGGAATGTAGTACCTGGGTATCTCCACTTTCTCGAATCCGTTGTGCCGCTTGAAGTCGGCCAGGCTGTCGCCGTCCCTCTTGCCGTAGGAGAAATTCGCGTACCAGAGGCTGGGGATGTTCCGGTCGGCGCAGGAAGCCACGGCCTGCGCAACCAACGCATTGGTCGCCGCCAGGTCACGGTGCCGGTTCATGGCCACAATGTGCATCAGGCCTGCCTGCTCCCGCATTTCGTCGGTCACCAGCTTGACAAACCCAATCATCTCGCCCTTGAAAAACGCGCCGATAAAAATGCTTCGGTCAAGGTAAGTCCTGGTGGTTGCGCGTACAGATTCAAGGTCCTTGCCGTAATGCCAGAAGCGCCTGCCCTGGCGGACCGGTGACTCGTTGTAGATGGCGTGGACCCCCCGCAGGAGAGCGTCGTCAAAAGGCAACTCGCGGGTCGTGATGCCATTTTTCTCTGCCTTCCGCAGCTTGTTTCTCACCTTGAACCTGATCTGGTGCGTAATCCATTCATCGAATGTCGAAACCGGAAGGACAGCGAAGTTGTCCCACTCCATCGGATAACGGTATTCAGGCGAGCGGCTGGAAAGCCTTTGAATAAAGGTGAACACGTCCGCCTGGGGCCGGGTCTTGCGCAGCGAACCCAGGGCGGCCTCCGGATCCTCCAGAAACTGGTACCCTTCCGCGTCAAGGCGGGCAATGCGAAGCAGCTTTCCGCGAAACAAGATCTGTTTACCGCAAACTTCCATGGCTCATTTACCTTTCCTGAAAGCGAAGCTCGGCCAGCCCCCGTTCGGGCTCCGCCGGAAATCGGCGGTCACGACAGCCGCGCAATGACATAGCCTCTTTAAATAGGCTATTTTAAGCCTCAAAACCGGGATCGTGGGACGGATGGGATTTTGTGATGTTCAGGATTCCTAAAAATTAACTGACTGATAACAATATACTTACCGGAATTCCAGAACTCTGCAAGGCGCCTGAAACTCGAAAATTGTTGAATTCCTGAGCAGCGCGTAACTTTTACCCAGCCCCGCCGCTAGTCAACCTGAGCGTGACCAGAGGCAGCCCTCACGAGGAAACCTTTCAGCCGGCTCATCTGGTCCCTTTGGCGAAGTTCAATGAGATCTTCCGGCATGGTCCGCTCCACACCCCGCAGCAGGTACCAGAAGTAAGCAGCCATCATCAGTAAACCACCGATGACGAATGGCTTGCGCCGCATCTGGTATACGCAGCGAAAGACCTCCCAGACGGGGTGGCAGCCCAGCAAATAGTCCTTGTAACCCAACTGGAATCTCACACGGTAGGCGGTGCACTGAATCCCCCCCGTCTTGGGATTCCAGAAACCTCGACTGAGACCATGATGAACACAGGCCTTTCCCATGAAGGTCCGCGTTTGCCACCCTTTGGCTCGTGCACTCAGCGCTGCGATCAGGTCGATTCCGCCAGACTTTACAGGCAAGTAGCCGCCGATGGATTCAAAGCATTCGCGACGAAACAGCTGACACGCCCCAGACACGTCTTCTGCGCTGCTATAACGAAAATCGTAAGTTAATTTCTCTTGCCGGTAGGGGGTACCGGCCAGTCCCAACCTTGGATTCTCAGGAAACCTGCTCAGCAGGTAAGCGAAATAGTCTTCCTCGAAAGAGATGTCGCCATCCATACTGGCAATCATTGCATAATCCAAGTCTCTCACCCGAGCAAGAGCAGCGTTGATCGCAAAAACCTTGCCAGCAAAGTGCCGGTCGCTGCGCTCGGGCACTCGCACCAGCTCAATCCACGGGTATTCGGCTGCATACCGGCTGACGATTTCGTCCGTTCCGTCAGTTGAGCCATCACTGACGATCACCCATTTGAGCGGCTTGATGGTCTGCGCCACCATCGACTTCAGGGTCAACTCGATGAACTGCGCCTCATTGCGTGCAGGAGTGATTACAACATATGAAGGAAGATCCGCTATGGCGAGAGGCCCACTCGCGTCATGACCTGAAGTCCCTACTCCAACTTGCCGGATACTCCCTGTTTGGAGAGGAGCGTGGGCACGCCCAACGGTGTCCATCCCTGCGACTATCTGAGATTGAAAACGTGCTTCGCGCATAAACTGACTATCCGGTGACAGCGGAATACTTCGCTCATCCTATCTATATGCGTCGCATTGCCCGACCGAGTTCCGACTGCGTCCAGGGTATGCAGCCAGAGTCCGGGATCTTCAAGCCCCACGAGCTTGGTCATTCGCCGCGCTATACAGTGAATCTCGATGAGGCAAGGGAGGTCGAGTGGCGCCGTTGCGGTTATGCTGCTTTCCGACCAAGCTTCCCGTCTCGACAATTGCAACAAGGTTATCAACGATCATTTTTAAGGCACGGGATTGAAGATTGGCAGGGTTGTGCCGTCGCGCCTCCTTTGGCGCCACGAGCTTATCGCGAACGTCCGAAACGCTTTCCAGGAGGACCAGTCGGCCACTTCTGGCAAGGTAGTGGTCAACGGCCCCAATCTTGCCCCGGAAGACACTGTAGACCGGTACGCCCAACGCCGCTGCCTCCCGGTTCATTGTGCCGCCGCCACTAATGGCAAGATCAGAACTCCAGAGCAGGCTAAGACCATTAACAGCGTTCTCGGGGATAATCATCTTCCGCGCGGCAAAAAGCTCAGGCCAAAGCGCCCTTGCGGATGCTCCCTGCCTTTCATCGCGAGGCAGTAGAACAACCCTGGCGCCAAGTTCCGTAACGACAAAGTCAATTGCCGCGCGGAAGAGCATGTCACTTTCAGGATTATAGTAATGGGCTTCGTCTGCCGGCGGGCGGGCCGTAACAACAAGGTCGTCTTCCTTCAGACCCAGGCGGGTCCGCAAACCGGGATCAGGCTTGAACCCCGGGACATAAACATCCTCTTTGATCCCCTGATATTTAAGAACCCGGCGTCTGTCAAACGGGATGGCAGAATCAGGAATAACCGCAGGAACCATCATCCAGTCAGGCTCCATTCCTTTGACCATTTTCGCAAACTCATAATCCCAAAGTGAACACGATGGAACCCTCAAAAGATCAGCGGCAATCGTTTGCGCGCGGGACCCGTGCGCCACGGCAAGGCCTACTTTTTCACCTCGAAGCAGGAAGGCCAGGCGCAAGGCGCGAGAGACGGTCCCGGCAGCTTTTGCCAGTGTGTGCTTTCCGTGGTGGCGGCCAACAAACATACAATGCAAATTAAAAAGACTGACCAGATCACGGACCTGGAAGCAATCCCGTGCCGTCAACAGGATCGGATACCCAAGTCCCGCGAGTTCCTGAATAATAGGCACAAAAAAGGGAACGTGTGGAGAGTTGTCCAAATCGATCCAGATTTTCGCTTTCTTCTTGCCTTGACTTGCCGATTTGGGAGTCAATCGCCCTTCGGCATTCAACATGACTGAGTCCTCCAATAACAATGAGTGCTTGTTTTCAAACGCGAGAAGTCTATGCACATTAACTTTGTGCGCCCTGCATGTTCAACACGCTGGGGCGAAGTGCCCAGAGGGGAAGACACGATCAAGCAGCAGCTTCGCGCGCTTCATCTCCGGACAGCTCATTAACAAATTGCTGCACATGAACAGCAACTGCCTGCTGCTGCTCATTCGTGATCCCTGGAAACATCGGAAGCGAAAGGATCTCCGTGGCTGCTTTCTCTGCAACCGGGAAGTCGCCAGCCCCGTATCCCAGGTGGCTGTATGCCCTCTGAAGGTGCAATGGAATCGGATAGTGGATGCCGGCACCGACGCCAGCTTGGGAAAGAAAATTGATCATTTCGGGACGGCTCCCGACGCGAACAACAAACAGATGGTATATTGCCTTGGCCCAATCCGGCTCATAAGGCAGGACGACGGCCTGGCCGTCAGCACCTAGAAGTTCACGATAACAGTTGGCAGCGCGCCGCCGCTTCTCGTTCCATTCAGCAAGGCGCCTGAGCTTGATGCGCAGGATGCCGGCCTGAATCGAGTCCAGCCTGCCGTTGTAGCCTTCCATCTCATGGAAGTACTTCTTCGCCTGACCATGGTCGCGCAGCATCCGAACCGTTTGAGCCAGCTCGGGATCGTTCGTCGTAACAGCTCCACCTTCTCCGCACGCGCCCAGGTTCTTCCCAGGGTAAAAGCTGAAAGCTGCGGCGCGTCCCATCGATCCGGCCCTTCTCCACTGATTCATTTTTCTTGAAAAGTATTGTGCGCCGTGAGCCTGGCAGGCATCTTCAATCACGGTGAGGTGGTAATGTTCCGCCAAGTCGAGGATCGGGTCCATGTCAGCCGGCTGGCCATAGAGATGAACAGGGAGAACGGCTTTCACAACTTTTCCTGTTTCATGGTCGAACAGCCTGCGATTCGCACGGTCGAGGAAGCACTTATTGGCAAGGTAATCCTTTAGCTTTCCGACATCCATGTTGTAAGTTCTTGCGTCGATATCGACAAAGCGCGGCAGAGCTCCCGCTTGTGAAATTGCTTCGGTTGTGGCAATAAAAGTATTGGGGACCGTAACTACAGCATCACCTTGGCCAATCCCAGCAGCGATCAGGGCAAACCGCAGAGCATCGGTGCCGCTGCCTACGCCCACGCAATAATTCGCATTGCAAAACTTGGCGAATTCTTCTTCGAAATGCTCGACTTCGAGCCCACCGACAAATCCCGAGGTTTCCAGGGCCCGTCTGAAAACCGCCACCAGTTCCTCCTCAACCTCGGCGTGCAAGCCGGCCAAGTCAAGAAACGGCACTCTACTGTTTGTACTCATCGCATCCTCCCGTTGCAATTGATCTCAGAAACCGCGCCGGGTTGCCGACCACAATGGCATTGGCCGCAACATCTTTAGTCACCACAGCTCCTGCCCCGACGATGGCGTTCTCTCCAATCGTCACGTTAGAAAGGATGGTCGAACCTGATCCGATTGACGCTCCCTTCTTAATCAGCGTCCGTTCTACCTTCCAGTCTTTCTCCGTTTGCAGCGTCCCATCCGGATTTGCTGCGCGCGGATAAGTGTCGTTGATGAACGTCACTCCGTGTCCGATAAAGACATTGTCTTCTATGGTCACCCCTTCACAGATGAAGGTGTGGCTCGAAATCTTGCAGCGCTTTCCAATCGTGGCGTTCTTCTGGACTTCGACAAAGGCGCCAATCTTAGTCTCATCCCCGATCTCGCAGCCATACAGATTGACAAATTTGGAAAGCCTCACTCCCATTCCAAGCTTGACATCCGGTGATACACAGACAAAATCGCTCATAGATAAACGGCCTTCCCCCTACCCTTCAGAGAAGTCTCGGCGGCCTCCAGCATCTTGACTACCCGCAAACCGGATTCGCCGTCGTTAAAAGGCGTCTCGCCGCTGGTGATGCAGTTAACAAAGTAGGATAGTTCCGTGCGAAGGGCCTCGCACTGGTCCACCCTGGGCGCCCACATGTCGCCGGAGCGATAGCTCACAAGAAGGTCGTACACACCCTGGCCATTGCTGACTTGAACGCCCTTATCGTAGACTCTGATTTTCTCGTCCGCCTCCAGGTCGTTCCAAACCAGCATCCGTTTCTCTCCACCAATCAGAGTGGTTCGGACCTTTACCGGGGACAGCCAGTTGACATTCACATGGGCGATCACATTTCCAGGGAAATAGATCGTAATAAAGGCCACGTCCTCGAACCCGTTGAGATGTTGCTCGCCAGTGGCAATGATGGCGTCCGGGTGTTTCTGTATCAGATGGTCCAGGATCGAGAGATCATGCGGAGCAAGGTCCCACACTACATTGACGTCGTGCTGGAACAGTCCCAGGTTGACCCTCATCGAGTCGTAGTAGTAAAGAGTCCCCAAGGTCCCTTCGTCAATCAACTGGCGGATCTTTCGGACAGCACCTGTGAAGAGAAATGTGTGATCCACCATAATCATCAGGTTCTTTTCGCCAGCGATCTCGATAAGCTTCTCGGCCTCTGCAACCGTCCGCGTAAAAGGCTTTTCCACAAACACGTGCTTTCCGTTCTCAAGAGCCGCCTTCGCCAGTTCAAAGTGCGTCCAGACGGGCGAAACCACAGCCACCGCATCCACATCAGGCATAGAAACAAGCGCCTTGGGGTCGCTGACAAGCCGCGTGCCGTGATTCACGCCTTCAGCACGGTGTAAAGCAGCAGGATCCTTATCGCAAATCCCCACCACCCGGGCACCCGCCAGGGCCTGGAGATTTCTCACAATATTCGGACCCCAATAACCGTAACCAATCACTCCAACTCCAACCATATTGCACCCCCGTTCTGTCCGGACCGCCCTGACATAAAGGAAACCCGGATCTGTAACCCACCTGCTATGCGGACTCCCCACGCCTCTGGCAGCACACCTTCACAATGAGAATTGCCCACAGTCAAGGGTTTTGGCAGATTCATTAGGAGGGATTATCTTGCCCGGCCAAGATAGAGAAGATGCGCCCTCAGTAGGCGCCGTCACCGGAGATCATTGCAAGTGGGGTTTCAAACAAGATTTTCAGGTCGAGCCAGATCGACCACGATTTCGCGTACTGCAGATCAAGACGGACCATGTCGTCAAAAGTTGTCCGGCTGCGTCCCTTGACTTGCCAGAGACCCGTCAGGCCAGGTTTGACCTCAAGAACCCTTCGCCTGTGCCAGATGTCGTAATAATCAACCTCGTACGGTATCGGAGGCCGCGGGCCCACCAGTGACATTTCGCCCCTCAGCACATTCCAGAACTGCGGCAATTCATCCAGGCTGGTTTTCCTGAGGAATTTCCCAATTCTCGTGACACGTGGATCGTCCTTAATCTTGTAGACTGTGTTCGGCTCCAATGAATCTATCTCCCCGGCAATAAAACGCTGAACAAATTCTCTGTGTGTCGAGCCGTCATTGCAGTCAAGCATGGTCCTGAACTTCAAGAATGTAAATGGAACGCCCCGATAACCCACTCGGGACTGCCGGAAGAGAACAGGACCCTTGGAAGAAAGCTTAACCAACAAGGCGATGGCTCCCAGCAGAGGAGAAAGCAAACAAAGCGCTGTCGCGCTTCCGATGATGTCCAGCCCTCTTTTTGCAGCGCGGGACAGTTTTTTGCCCGCCTCGTTTTTCTTCAAATCACTATAGAGCCCGGACCATCGGTGCCAGTTGGCGGCGCTGTCAGGCTGCAAGTACATCCGGATGTCAATGAGATCGAGTTCCTTCTTTTCAAGATTATTGGAAAGAGCCAAAGTCATTTTGGCGTGGATGATGTCGCTGACAGGTACGGGCCCGCCCGGCTGGACCTCGACGAAAATAACGCCCAGAACCGCATCCTGCTGGTACCAGCCGCGTACGTCCGATTCGCGCGAAGCAGAACATACCGATGACCAGACATTTTCGACCAAGTCCTCGGTTCTGGCGTTCTTCAAGGCCTTTTGCAGGTCAAGAAGCATCAGCAGGAAGGGCTTTCGCGACCTCTCCGCCCTCCTTCGCTCCAGGCAAAGAAGTTCCCCAAATCGTTTCTCGCTCAGGATGGGAGTCTCATCTCCAACCGAGGCGCCCCCCCGCAATGAGGATGACTGGGTTTCCGAATTCCATTGGCTGCGTAAGGCACGAAGTGGCATGGATCTCACCTGGTTACAATATAGATATAAAATGAACTAAAACAGGGTTGAGAAGCCAGGGCTTGAGCTTCTAAGCAACCTACAAATTGTCCATTGATTTGTACGGGCTGAGAATCGCTGTCTTCTGCAGAAGAGGTACCTTCGGCAAGTCTTGATTCAAAGGCTACCTTCCGTTAAGAAAGCGTAGCTTCGCCCTCTGAGTCACATTGCCTGTGTACCCATTAAACAGCCTTGAACTGGCGGTCAGGCCTCAATTCACCAGGCCACAACCAAAACCCTTTGCCCTAAATCTTCAGTTTGTGGTCCGATCACAACAGCCTTTCAATCAGCTGAGCCCGGAATCCGCCGGCTCCTTCAAGGAACCACAAACTCGTTGCGACGATGCCGCATCAGCTTTCAAACTTGAGCTTCACGGCAAACTCACCGTCACAACCCCGCTGCCTTCTTCCCGTACTCGCCGCGACTTGAATCTTCTTCACTGTCTGCGGTACTGCCATACCCGTAAGAGTGGTAGCCGTAGTAGTCCTCCATTGATCGCACGTCCATATTGTTCAAGACGGCTCCAACGATATTGTTCAGTTGTCTGCGTGCCCTGATGACGTAGTCCCGAGGCGCCATGCCGCTTCGAACCACCAGGATGCTGCCGTCAACCAGGCTGGCCAGGACGCGAGCATCCATCAAGTTAGGCATCAGAGCCGGAGAGTCAATGACCAGGTAGTCGTATTCCTCGAGCAACTGGCCGATCAAAACCCTCATTCGCGTGGAAGAAAGCAAGGCAACCGGATTGTTCGCTGAGCGGCCGGCAGGCAGGGTGTCAAGTCCGGTTGTAAGACCTGGCAAGACACATGGAGCCCATTCGCTCATCCCGCCCAAATAGCTCGACAGCCCGCGAATGTTCCGGAACCCGAGCGCCCGGTGAACGGCAGGACGCCGAAGGTCGGCATCAACAAGAATGACCCTGCTTCCCTGTTGAGCCAGCGCGATCGCCAGGTTGACCGATACCGTAGTTTTTCCCTCGCCCGGCTGGGAGCTTGTGACGACAATGCTTCGGAGGAGTTTCTTCCGTCCCACAGCTTCCAACATCACCGAACTCCCCAAGCTTCTGAAGGCCTCCACCATGGGGGAGTATTTCTGGTGAACCTGCTTGTCGATTCGGTACCATGAGCTTTCGGCCTTTGTCATCTGCGATGCATCAAACACATCGGAAGGCAACAGCCCGTGACCATCCTTGCCGTTCCCGTCCACAACCAGGTGCGAAAGAGAATCGACATTCGGAATCATCGCCAGAGCGGGCAGACCCAGGAAGCGGTCGACTTCTTCGACGGTTTTCAGCGTGGTGTCAAAGTGCGCCTGCAAGAAAGCAAGACCCACCCCCAACCCCAATCCAAGAACCAGCCCGAGAGCAAGGTTGAATACGATTCTGGGTTTGATGGGCAGGAATTCCGGTACCGCCCGGTCCACGACATTCACATTGTTAGCCTTGAGACGGGCCACCAGGCTGGCTTCCTTGACCTTTTGCAGGAGGTTGTTGTAAAGCTGGTTGTCGGTGTTTGCATTCAGCTTCAACATGTCGTACTGATTGGACTTCTCCGCCACCACGTTGGCCGCGTTTTTCTGCATATTGTATTGGTGCAGCAGGAGAGCTTCACGGCGAACAGACGCAAGGTAATCATTTGTGATATTCGCGGCAGCGCGCTGACGCTCACGAGTCAGCATCTGCTCTGCCGCCAGAAGTTGATTTTTCACCTGCCTGGCTTGGGGATAGTTATCAGTAAACGTAGTGGATATTTGTGCATATTGGCTCTTGAGATTTGCGACTTTCTCTGTCAACTTCTGCAGAAGCCTGTCTTGGAAGACCCCTGGGAGAGCACCATAATCTCCCTTTTGCACCAGGTTGTAGACCGACTCTTTTTGGTACAGGTCTGCTTGCGCCTTGGTCAATTCATCCTGGATCTGGCGGAGACGCGTACTGACAATATTTTGCGAGCCGCCATTGTCGGTTTCTAAATAAAGCAAGCCATTCCGGCGCGCATATTGCGTCATCCTCTTCTGTGACTTTTCCAGTTCGCTCCTCGCCTCCTGAACTTGTTTGACGAGCAGTCTGGTGAGTTTTTCAGTACTTTTTTCGTGCAACTGAAGGTAATCAGAAACCAGTGCATTAACCACACGAGCGGACAATTTAGGATTGTCGCTTTCGTAGCTGACCGTAACGAGCCGGCTGCTTTCGACGCGACTCACACTAAGCGACCTCTCAAAGCCGTCTACCAGCCGCTGGTATGCTTTGGGATCCATTTGGGATTCGGGAGAGGAGGCCGCCGCCACGGCAGGGTCCGCGTCCGTTGAGTCTGTCAGATCCGCAGAGTTCATGTCGCCGGCAGAAGATCCCGCATCCGATCCGCTCCACCAGTGGGCGAACGCCTTCCAGCCGTTGCCAAGTATGCTCGTCACGGAGAAACTTGGCTTCTCGTCTTTCGACAGGATGACTTGATCAATTACCCGCCGGGCAAGCCCGTCACTTTTCAGGATTCCAATCTGCGTTTCAATTTCCGTCAACACGGCATTATTAGGAGCAGGATTCCGACTCTGCAATTGCTGCAAGGTCTCAATGTCCGGTGTCGGCTCCTGGATCTCAATTGTTGCCTGAGAGCGATAGACTGGCTTCATTAAGAGAGACACCACAAGGGCAAGCAACATAAGGGCTATTGCCGCAGTTGCGACGGTACGGTAATGGTCCATGAGTACCCGCAAGACATAGTCGGCGCTAATATCGCCTTCAGAATCTGGCGAGTTCGAGTTCTCGACCGTCGCGGAAAGCTTTCTGATCCTCGAGAGGACCCCTTCCCTGTAGAGTTGAATCTTGTTCTCTTCACTCATATCAGAATCTCCACACTCACGCGATGCCTCCGTCAGCTTTTATGGAACTGCACGCCAGACAATCCACTGCGAGAAAGTCCTGAGAGCCGACCTGCCAGCCGACTTTGCTCCATTCTTGGGTATAAACAGAATGTCCTTGGGATGAAGTGTAATATCAGGGGCTTTTCCAGACAGTATCCTGTTCAGGGGAACAGGAAGTTCGATTTGTTTTCCGTTCTCTGCAACTCGAATGATCTTGGTCTTGTTTCTGTTAGCATCCAGACCTATTCCCTGCCCGAGTGCGATCGCCTGCAAAACCGTCATGTTTTCGTTGTCCGGTATTGGGAAACCACCCGGCCGATTGACATCGCCAACAACATAGACAATTCCGGCGGCTCTAACCTTGATGATGTCACCCGGATAGATTGGAACGTTGTACTTGGGATCTCCCGAATCAAGCAGCCGTTTCAGGCTGATCTTAATTGCTTTCCCCTCGCCCGCATTTGCGGAGGATGTAGATGATGCAAAGCCCGGAGTTCCGCCCTGGGCACCGACTTCCGCAGCACCCTTCGCTCCAGCTTCCGGCGGCAAACTCGAGCCAAAGTCATCGCTGGCCCCTCGCATGACCATTACAGTGTCTCCAGCATCAGGGGAAAGGCCCTGGGCCATTGAAAGCATTTCGAGCAGCGTTTTGGTGCCGCGAATCTGGAAGACACCGGGCTGTTTGACAGCCCCAAGAACAGAAACGCTGTGGCTTTGCATCTCGGTGACAGTAACCGTCACCTGAGGATCTTTCATGTAGGTCCGGCGCAACAGTGTCTGCAGGACCAGCCCGAGCTCATGCGGAGTCAATCCCTCAGTTTTGACACTTCCAATCAAAGGCATCGTAATATTGCCGTCACCCGAAACTCGGAAGGGACCGCTCAGATCCGGCGCCTCAAAAACCGTAATAGTCAGCAAGTCGTCCGGGCCAATGCGGTAGTCGCCTGGAGACGGACTGTTCTGCCCGTTCGCGAGCGCAGAGTGAGCCAATTGCTGGAGGCGCCGGTTCAAATCGTTGGTCGTTTCCATCTTTGTAGTGCTCGAAGCGACCGTTACGTCAACCGATTTCGGAGAGGGAACCGACTGGGCCGGAACCCTCAACACCCCCACGGCAATGAAAACTGTCAGGCAAAGCCATATCCGAGTCATCCTATGACTCCCTTCATGCAGCAAAGATCCGATCAAGGCCATGTGTTCCCCTTGGACCACCGCTATCGCGACGAGACAGTGCGCTCTGAACGCAGAATCCCCTCTCCCAGCATCCAACTCCCAGCTAAAGGAACCCCGGGCCCCCTGGGAGTGAAGTGTCTAGCCGCGTTCTGCGGCAGCGGCGCAATCCGTTCAACTTCGCCTGCATCAACTTCTGCCGCCACAGACCTCTCAAGCAGGGTCACTGAAACAATCAATCGTGCTTGTCCCTTTTTCCGCACCAGAAACCCTTCCAGCCCGCTGAGTGCTCCGGACTTTACCCGGACGAGGTCGCCGCATTTGAGAAATGGGTGCGGCTCCACTTTGACGCGACTCGCGACGACGCTCCGCACAGCCTCGATTTCCTCTTCGGAAATTCCCGCCAATTTCCCCGCACTGGCGACTAGCCCGTGAACGCCCGGCGTGGTCACAATCGCGAGTCGGCGGCTCAGATCACCTCGCAGGAACACATAACAGGAGAAAAGCGGCAACTCCACCTGCTTACGACGGTCCCGCCATTGGCGAACTTCCGAGTAGAGCGGGAGGAAGACTTCAAACCCTTTGTTAGCGAGCATGCTTGCGACCATTTTCTCGTGCTGATGACGGGTATGAGCCGCGTACCACCGGCCCTCTCCGAACCCTCCCTCACCGTGACAAACCGGAGCCTTTGGATCGCACATATCTTCCCGTTTCGTCATGCCGCCTCGTGGCCTGATTTCCGCTCGCGTCGACCAGAACTTTCAGCAGCGGACTTGAACTGCTCAGAGAGCAATCCACCTTCCTTGATCTTGTAAAGGAGAGCGCGATAGCTAATATTCAGGGCCCGGGCTGCACGCCTACGGTTCCACTGGGTCTCCTGAAGGGTCCTGAGGATGATCTTGCGTTCCAGCTCGTGCGCGGCCTCACGGGTCAGCTCTTTCAACGAAAGGGTGTGGCGCATGGCAGGCCGGAATGCAATTGTCTGCTGGGAGTGGCCAGAGTTGACAATGCCTGCAATCGCTTCCGTGCCCAAGACCACGTAACGCTTCATAGCGTTTTCCAGTTCGCGAATATTCCCCGGCCAGTCATGCTGCTGAAGGTGATCGATCAGCAGGGAACTGGGAGCATCCGGCCGGCGGCCAAACCGCTGGCTGTAAATTCGCCAAAAGTAATTGGCAAGCTGAGGAATATCCTCCCTGCGCTCACGCAATGGAGGCAGTCGCAACGTAACCACACTGAGGAAAGAGAAAAGATCCTCACGGAATTTTCCAGTCGCGACTTCGCGCTCCAGTTCGCGGGTACTCGTAGCGATGACCCGCAGCGTGACAGGGATGTCCGCTCCACCACTTGAGATGAAAGACTCGTATCCTTGAATCAGTTGCAGCAGTTCCAGTTGGCTTTCCGTCGAGACTTCAGGGACTTCGTCGACAAACAAGGTGCACATACGCCGGGCAGAATCTCCGCTACTGCCGTGGCCGTCTTCCCCGTCGGGCCGTCCCGGCTCTACTCGAAACGCCACACCGTCCACAGCCGGACCGCAAGCAGCGGGCGGACCCACCTTCAAGAAAGGTGCAGCGGGACCAGGGCTGCAGGAGTGGATGAAGCGGGCAAGAACTTCTTTGCCGGTACCCTTTTCTCCCGATATAAGGATCGGAACGCTGGCGCTGGCAACCCTTTCCACGATCTGCCACAATCCCTTCATTCCTTCGGACAGGCCAAAGATTATTGCCTTGGGTGGAAGGCCGTGGCATGAGACCAACCGGCCATCAAACGCATTCGGTGCGGTTTCCATTCACTTTTTCCTTATCACAGCCGCTGAACTGTCTTTCGTTCGCCGGAATCCACCTGATCCATTCCCAAGTGTCGGCGCATAACAATCCCCACAACGACCTGAGTTCACCACGTATCGAGAAGTGCAAACGCCCAAAATCAATCTCCCCCAAGTACTGCGGTGAAAAGTAACCATCTAGCTACTCGCACATGAAATGCCAAACCCGTCCCGGCGTCAGCCAACCGGTCAGACAGCTCTTCGAGTACGGATTAATCTTCTTGAAGTCTCTTGTTTTGCTAGTAGTTAGCATTTCCATGCGTCGAATTGAAATCTTTTGCAATTTTTCGCTCGCGACGATCCGATGGTACGAGGCCACGCAAAATCATTCGTGAGTGAGAAGTGTCTTGCACCGTCTCAACCCTGGCCACTGGCGTTCCACGCCCCACCAACCCCTTGACAGCCAACAGATTCTTCCACGAATGAACAAACCCCGGACGTGCTTCAGGGTGAAAAAACTTGCAGCATTGCATGTCTGACCGCTCTGACGCCCCGGACGCAGCGATTCACCAGGAAAACGAGGGACAAATGCTCAGGTGAATTAGGGATTCATGATGATCCGGACATTGCCGCATGCGACCCAGGTCAAAGCTGTAGGGGTACTTTGGCTCGCCCTCTTGTGACCTGTGCCTGAGCGGCAATCGGTTCCGTTCATGGTTGCAGGCAGGAAATTCTTCAACTCTCCGCAGCGCTTTCATGCTTTGCCGGCATGAATCTCTTCCACCCACGGAGTTGGCGCCTGAACGTGGAAAATTCTTATAGGTTCGGCCTTGAGGGCCTCTGCCTCATCTGCGAGAGATGTCTCCAGGATTTCATCCGAAAGGACCAGACGGGCGTTCTCTTCATTTGAATGAACCAGCACACCGTCGATGCCTTCCTCGGAATCCACTTTGACGTACACAGGCTTTCCACCAACCGGGTTCCCGGCTGCAACAAGATTCTTGGGATCAAGGGTTTTCCTATGCAGAAGCCGGGTCTTGAAGGCGTACAAATCGGCGTCCTTGACGGCATCTTCCGCGGCACGCTTCTTCAGTGACATTGCGTCCAGTTGTTTCAGGTTCGCCACAAACTGTTTGAACTCCATATTGTTTTTCAATTTTCTCTCTCCTGCTTCGCAACAGAACGATTCGGCATCAACCCAGCCTCCTTGATTTTGTAAAGCAGCGCCCGGTAACTAATGTTCAAGGCTCGGGCCGCCTGTTTCCGGTTCCACTGTGTCTCACGCAAAGTCTTGGCAATAATGTTCCGTTCAATTTCCCGAGCCTCCTGGCGCGACAGACTCTTCAAGGAAACGGCCATGGGTGCGTTAGGCTTGCGCACCGTTGGCTGGAATGACGATGCGGCGAATTCGTCAAAAAGCTCTCCTTCGGAACCTGAAAGGACATAACGCTTCATCACATTGGAAAGCTCGCGAATGTTTCCCGGCCAGTCATAACTCTGAAACGTTTCCACCAGCCTCGGCGAGGGTCGCGGGGCATTGGAACCAAACTCCTCCTGGTAGCACTGCCAGAAGTAATGCGCCAATTTCGGGATATCCTCCAGCCGCGACCGCAGGGACGGCAATCGCAGGCTGACAATGTTGACCGAATAGAAAAGATCCTCGCGAAAACGCCCCATGTGCATTTCCTGCTCAAGGTTATGCCGGGTGCTGCAAATGATGCGGAGCAAAGAAGGGGCATGTCCTGGAAAACCGTTGCCATGAAAGCGGTCGTCGTGCAACAAATGCGCCAGCTTCCTTTGCGAAACAAAATTAAGCTCTGCTATTTCTTCGAAAAACAGACTGCCGATGCAGGGCAGCCTCTCCGGCACGCTATGGTGATGGTGGCCGTGGCCGTTATCATTGTCTCGCGGGACCACGAAACTGGCGCTCTTGCGCCACCCTTCCTCTCCGGCGGGAATGACTTTATGAAAAGGAGTCGTCTCCCCGGGATACCTCTTGTGGATGAGTCTGGCCAGAATTTCCTTTCCACTGCCGGCCTCTCCACATATCAGAACTGGAACGTCGGAGCAGGCGATCTTTTCCAGCTTGTCCCTTACTTCCCTCATGGCGACTGAACCGCCCAGAACCACATTTTCTGGAGGCGTCGGCCAGTGGCAAATTGTCACTCCTGCGGCATCCATGCCCACCTTAATATGCACCTCGGTTAATCGTTCGTCTCGTGCTGCAGAAGCACATCGACTGCCAAATTTCAGAACCTGCCGGGACCCACTGAGACCGAAACCATGTTTGTCGCGTATATTCAACGTGTCACACGGGTTACAGCCTGCGGAGTTGGCACATTCGACGCCTCACGGATTCCAGTCGCGATGGTGGAGGGCGCGCAAATTTCTGCTGCATGTGGAAATGTTTTGCAGATCGTTAATGACACCGTCACGTCTTCCATAAATCCCCAAAAAGCCATAGACTCTCATTGCAGAACAAGTTGGCTGGATTGGAGCTTTCCCGGCCGGGGATTCGTGCTCCAACGCTTTCTAAAACCGGCCTGTGGGTTGCTCCGCGGGATTGCATAAATTGTGTTCGCTTCAAAAGGATTTGACACTATGCCCAGGATAAGGTGAAACTTTTAAGGATATTTGCCGACAGTGGGGGCAGGTCGTTTCCTGCCATCAGATCCGCACTTTGCGAGGATACTGGCAAAACGCAACACAGCCCGGATCAGCTATCCGACCGCAGTGCACCCATTAATGTCATGCAAAGGTACTGCATGATCTGTTGGACTCGCTGGAAAGACGGGTTCCCTGCCACGTTACTCTATGATTATCATCACTGCGGAGATATTGGCGTAGAATGAGAATTATTTGTAATCGAGGAGGCAATTCCTATGTCTGCCGTGAGGAAGTTAGCCATCAGCCCTCAATCCCGGCGCACAGTCTCTGCTGTTTTTCCCGAACTTGTCGCGCACTTGCGCGAAAACCGAACCCAGCTTCGTGAGGAATGGGCTCAGCGTATTACGGAAGCGAAATTACTGACGGCCATGACCAAGGAGGAGATCTTTGCTGAGGCCACCTCCATTTATGACAATTACGTCGATGTCCTGGAGACAGGCGCTGTTGAGGCGTTGCAAGCATACGCGCGCAACCTCTCTGAACGAATCATCCCCCGGGGCGTGCAAACTGACGATGTAGTCGGCATCGTACTTCTCCTCCGCGACGTTTTGGCCCGGTCGCTTTTCAAGAAGTACCAGTCCGATTTTGAGATGCTCAACCGTGTGCTGGACGCTTACGAGCCTGCCGCAAATCGGATTGCGGTCACCGTGGCCGTCGGTTTCGTACAGGAGCGCGAAAGGATCATCCGCGAGCAACAGCACGCCATCCGGGACCTTTCCACGCCCGTCCTGCCCGTTCGTGAGGGGCTGCTCATCCTGCCCATCATTGGCATGATTGACGGGCAGCGTGCGCGCCAATTGACCGGCCAACTTCTGCACGGCATCCGTGCCAACCGGGCCAAGGTGGTGGTGATCGATATTACGGGCGTTCCCTCCATCGACTCGTCGGTTGCCAACCATCTTGTCCAGACGGTCGAGGCAGCGCGGTTGCTGGGGGCAAGGACAATTGTCACAGGCCTGTCTCCTGAAATCGCCCAGACTCTGGTCACGATCGGCGTTGATCTCGCCAAAATGAACACCGTCGGCGACCTTCGCGGCGGCATTGAAGAGGCCGACCATGCGCTGGGATTCACCGTTACCCAGATTCAAGAACCTCCTCAGCAGGAAGGGGGTAGGTAATCCGTGTTGGTTCCTATTCTCAAGCAGGGACCTTACTTGATCGCTTCAGTGCAAGCGGCCTTGAGAGACGCTGATCTGCTCCAGCTTCGCGACGCATTGACGGAACAGGTAGGAACCTACAGGTCGCTCGGGGTCATCGTCGATGTCACGGCACTCGATGTCCTGGACTCCTTCGCCTGCCGCATTCTCAGTGAGATTGCCAGCATGATTCGATTGCGCGGGGCGCAAACGGTTATCGTGGGAATTCAGCCCGAGGTCGCTTTTTCAATGGTTCAATTGGGGCTCAAGCTCGAGGGTGTGGCCACGGCGCTCGACCTGGAAGAGGGTCTCGAGTACATGAACCGCAGGACAGAACGAGTCCATCATGGCAGTCGCAAAAAATGAGGTCCGGGTGGCCATCAGATCCGATGACGATATTCTCTTGGCCCGGCAGCAGGGACGCCAATTGGGTACTCGGCTGGGCTTCGGCCCGTCAGAGCTGGCCCTGATCGCCACCGCCATTTCGGAATTGGCACGCAACCTCTTGCTTTACGCAAAGAACGGAAACATCGTTTGCTGGCCAATTGAGAAGGAACCGAAGAAGGGCATTGTGATCCAGGCTGAAGACGAGGGTCCTGGAATTCCGGATGTCGAAGCCGTTCTCAAGGACGGCGTTTCCAGTTCCGGCGGTTTAGGGCTCGGTCTGCCGGGCGTCCGCCGAATGATGGATGAGTTTGCCATTGTTTCCCGTATGGGGTATGGGACAACAGTGACGGCGATCAAATGGATCGAATGAGCTCAAACACGATTGAGTGGGGTGTTGCGGCGAAGCCCCTACCTGGCGAAATCCTGTCTGGTGACGCGTATCTGGTCAAGCCGACAGACGCGGGCACGCTGGTCGCTGTTGTCGACGGATTAGGGCATGGGAAAGAAGCTGCTGAGGCCGCGAGATTCGCGCTGCAAGCCGTCGAGCAGCGTGCGCACCTGCCACTGACCCAGGTGATCGAGCACTGCAGCAGAGAATTGCGCCAGTCACGTGGAGTTGTTATCAGCATGGCTTTCCTGAGCGCACTCGACGACACCATGGAATGGTTGGGCGTGGGCAACGTTGATGGCTTGCTGGTGCGCTCGTCGGCAAATGGAAAACGTTCGATCGAGTGCCTGCTGTCCTCCGAGGGAGTGGTCGGAGTCCGTCTGCCGCCCCTGCGCCCCGCGGTGGTAAACGTTGCTCCTGGCGATGCGATTATCTTTGTGACCGATGGCGTCCGCCGTGGATTCGAACAACGAGTCCGCTTTCCAGGTGCGCCTGATGAGATCGCGCGGAACATAATTGCGCACGATTGCCTGGAAACAGATGATGCCCTGGCGCTCGTCGCCGTATATAAAGGAAAGTCGGGATGAAAGCCAACGATCTCGAATTCATTGAGCTTTACGCTTCCGCATTCCAGAGCTACCTGGAAAAGGCTGATGAAGCGGGGCTGGAAGAGGCTTACGAACTGGGACGACAGGCGCTCGGGAACGAGACCAGCCTCCTTGAGATGGTCACGCTGCATTACAACGCAGTCAATCAGGCCCTTTCACGCATGTCCCAAACCGAAGATATCCAGGGGATCGCAAAGCTCAGCGGAAAATTCCTGATCGAATGTCTCACCCCTTATGAAATGACGATCAGCGGCTACCGTGAAACCAATGTCGCCCTCCAGGCCAGCGAGGAACGTTACCGTGAATTGTTCGAAAACGCTAATGACATTGTCTTCACCACAGACGCGGAAGGGAGGCTGACTTCGATCAACCGGGCTGGCGAAAGGCTCACCGGCTATCGCCGCGATGAACCTCCTCCAGTTCCCGTTAACCTCCTGGTGCTGGAATACTTTGAGGCCGCTGTTAAGATGTTCGAACAGCTCCTGGCAGGCCGCACGCCTCCAACGCAAGAATTCGAAATTCTGGCCAAAGACGGGCACCCTCTAACGGTTGAAGTCAGCGCTCGGCCGATCCTGAAGGAAGGCCAAACGGTGGGCGTGCAAGGGATTGCCCGTGACATCACGGAACGCAAGCGCGCTGAGCAGGCCTTGCACCGCCTCAACGAGGCCCTCGAGGAACGCGCCCGCCACATTGCGCACGAGCTTCATGACGAGGCCAGCCAAATCCTCGTGTCGGTCCATATTGCCATTGACGGCCTGGCCCACACTCTGCCGCCCGCCGGCCAGCAGACCATTGGGGAAATTAAGGAGTTGATCGAGCAGATTGAATCTGAGCTGCGGCGCCTCTCCCATGAACTGCGTCCCACTATTCTGGACGACTTGGGATTGGTTCCGGCCCTGGAGTTTCTTGCCCAAGGCGTCTCCAAACGTTTTAAGATACCAATCAGCGTCGAGGGGAGCACAAATGGGCGATTGTCACCCCAGCTCGAAGTGGCCTTATACCGCGTTGCCCAGGAGGCTCTCAACAACATGATGCGCCACTCAAAAGCCGCCCATGGCTTCATCCAAATGAAACACGAAAACAATCTCGTCCTCTTAACCATTACGGATGACGGCGTGGGCTTTGACGTCCCTGCTGTGATGCAACAGAAGGGAAGGCAGGGACTTGGGCTGATTGGGATGAGAGAACGGTTAATTCCCTTGCATGGTGAATGTATAATCAATTCTAGTCCCGGCAAGGGCACGGAAGTGTCCGTGCTGGTTCCATCGGAGGGCAAAGATGCCTACTCGCATTCTTCTGGCTGACGACCATCAGATGGTCCGCCAGGGACTGAAGGCCATTCTTGAACAGGAGGGCTTCAAGGTCGTCGGTGAGGCCGCCGACGGCCACCAGGCCACTCGGTTGGCCCAGGAGTTGTCGCCCGACGTCGCGGTTCTTGACCTCGCCATGCCACTGATGAACGGCATCGGCGCAGCTAAGGCGATCAACCAGGTCTGCTCCGGCACCAAAATCATCGTCTTGACCATGCACACGGAGGCCCAGTACGTTCTGGAAGCACTCCGGGCTGGCATCAGGGGCTATGTCCTGAAGAGCCGCGCAGCGGCAGAGTTGGTTCAGGCCATTCGAGAGGTTGCAAGGGGTTCGACTTTCCTCAGTTCGGACATTTCAGACACGGTCGTAGACGCCTATCTGAATAAGGTCGATATCCCGGACGACTCCTTAAGCCCTAGAGAACTCCAGGTTCTGCAATTGGTTGCAGAAGGCAAAACAACAAAGGAAGTCGCTAATCTCCTCAACATCAGCGTTAAAACCGCGGAGTCCCACCGAACGCGGATTATGGAAAAACTCGACGTCCACGAAACAGCAAGTCTCGTCCGCTACGCTATCCGCCGAGGTCTGGTCCAGCCTTAAAAGGCTACGAATGTGCTATAATCCAGGGGCTACGGGTCTGGCATAGGGAAACCTCCTTTCTTGCCGGTCGGAGTCATGCGAGTCCGTATGGTTAACCGGGCATCTCCGGACCGACAGGCATATGTCAAGAGTTTTTAAGGTGTTTACCGGATTGACCGGTGCTTTGTATGAAGAATAGGATAGGCTTTCGAGCGGCGAACTTTACCGCCTTTGCCGGAACGACGGTCTGATGACTGTCAGTTTTGATAGCGGTCCACAGAGTAGCTAGCCTGAAAGTGCGGAGCCTCGCGAACCGAGCCAGGCACACTCAAACGTGAAACCTGACGAAATCCGCGAGACCCTCCCAAAAGGTTCAGGAGTAAGAAATAGGTCGTGAGAGGCGGCCGTTTTCATGGCCAGGGACAGAAAAGCGTGTTTGAACCTCTAATGGCACTAAGAGTCATCTTGGCAGACGACAACGGGCCGGTCCGGCGGAGCCTTAAAGCCCTTCTCGAACGCGAAGGATTTGCGGTGGTTGGCGAGGCGGCCGATGGCGAGGAGGCTGTCACCATTGCCCAGAGACAACGGCCGGACGTCGTGCTGCTGGATCTCTCGATGCCCCGCCTGAACGGGATTGAAGCAACTCGCCAGATTCGCAGGCTGCTTCCGGACGCTCGTACCATTATTCTGACCGTTCATCGCGACTACCACTACGTAGCCCAGGCTCTGGAAGCTGGCGTCAACGGCTACATACTTAAGAGCCGTGCAGTCGAGGAACTGGCCAAGGGGGTAAATCAGGTTGCCATGGGCAAACATTTCCTGGGCCGTGGACTCCCCCAAAAAATCCAGGAGAGCCTGCAAACACCCTGAAATCCACCCATCTTGCCAGATTCCATCACCCCCGCTGAGAGAATATACATTCGTCAACACATCAAAGCGAAACTGCCTTCCCAGGTCAACACCGTCGGGACGCGAAACGCCGCGGGCTGGAGACTTTTCTTTGCGACTCGTTAAAATAAGGAAATTCCGCCGCGCTCCCTGATAGAATGGCTGCCAGTTCACGATGGCAACTCTTCGATGCGTCAACCGGAGGACCGAGGATGGAAAAACTGGGAGTGGGAATTGTAGGAACGGGATGGGTCTCCGGCGAATACATTCGCGCTTTTGAAGCCGACCCTCGCACCCAGGTCCGGGCGATCGTGAGCCGCGAAAAAGATCGGGCGCATGCAAAGACCGAGGAATTTAAATTAGAGAGCGCTCGGGCCTACGAGCATTTGGAGAAGATGCTTGACGACCCCGGCATTCAGATCGTTGTCTTGGCCACGCCTCACCCGCTCCACGTTCCCCAGGGCATTGCCGCCGCTCAGGCAGGCAAGCATCTGGTGATTGAAAAGCCGGCGGCGCTGAATCTCGAAAGTCTCCGGCAGCTTCAGGCCGCCGTCCACGAAGCCAAAGTCAAAACGGTGGTCAGTTTTGTGCTGCGCTGGAACCCATTGTTCAAAACCATTCGGGCTATGCTAGACGAGGGGCTCATCGGCAAGATCTTCTCCGCTGAAGTTGATTATCTGCACGGTATCGGCCCCTGGTACGCGCAGTACCACTGGAACACCCAAAAGGAAATGGGCGGCAGCAGCCTGCTCACGGCAGGCTGCCACGCCGTTGACGCGCTGCGCTGGTTTCTGGGCAAAAAAGCCGTGGAAGTCTTCTCCTATGCCAACACCAGCCCCGACAATCCCCTGCACTACGAGTACGAGCCCAACAGCGTGACGCTGATCCGCTTTGAGGACGGAACCATCGGCAAAGTGGCATCTTCGATTGAGTGCGTCATGCCGTACGTTTTTCACATCCAGTTGCTCGGCGATCATGGCACCATTCGCAACAACCAGATCTTTACTAACCGTTGGCCGGGCCAGAAAAGCTGGGCGTCGGTTCCCACCGTGCTTCCCGAAAGCGGCGATGTCAGCGAGCACCCTTTCCAGGATGAGGTCACCCACTTTGTGGATTGTATTTTGGAAGACCGCGAGTCCCACGCCAACCTTGACGACGCCGCCCCCACCCACGAGGTCTGCTTCGCCTCGGAGGCGTCCGTACGCGAACACCGCCCCGTTTCTCTACCGCTCTGACGCGCAGTGCAAAAACTCACGGAGCCACTCATCCTGAGCAACCGCAGGCGATGAGGAGTCCGCGTCGGATTTCTCCCTCAGAGAGAAAGCACAGCCGCAAGAATCGGATTGCCATCGCTCCTCTTCCGCTTCAAGATGGTTTCGAGGAGAATCAGGAAATGCAATCGATGTCGGAAGATTATTTGCGGATTGAGAAGGCCATCCATTATTTGGATCAGCGTTTTCCAGCGCGGCCCGATCTCAACGAGGTCGCGAAAAGCGTTAATCTTAGCCCATTCCATTTTCAGCGGCTTTTCAAGCGCTGGGCGGGAATCAGCCCCAAGCGCTTTCTGCAATTTCTGACGCTGGACTATGCCAAGCACGCGCTCGAGCACTCTGGAAACGTTCTCGACGCTGCGTACGCCGCCGGCCTGTCCAGTTCCAGCCGCCTGCACGACCTGTTTGTCAGCGTAGAAGCCGTCACGCCAGGCGAGTTCAGGAAGCGGGGAGCCGGACTACGGATCGCTTACGGATTTCATCCAAGCCCTTTCGGTGAGTGCCTGCTGGCTACGACCGATCGAGGCATCTGCGCTATGTACTTTGTCACCAGCAGCCGCGAAGCCGTCCTGAATCAGGTCCGCCGCCGGTGGCCGGAAGCCGAATTTATGGAGAACATCAAAACCACTGAACAATACCTTGGCCGAATCTTTCCAGGAAGGAATTGTCAGGGCAAGTTGCCGCTCCATTTGCGCGGAACCAATTTTCAAATCAAAGTCTGGCAAGCCCTGCTGGAAATTCCTCCTGGCGCCGTGGTCCCTTATGAAGAACTGGCCGCACGCGTTGGCAATCCCAAAGCCTCGCGCGCCGTGGGCAGCGCCGTCGGGCAGAATCCCATTGCCTTCATCATTCCCTGTCACCGCGTCATCCGAAAGGTAGGAGCGATCGGCGGCTACCACGGCGGCATCAGCAGAAAACGCGCCATGCTCGCCTGGGAAGCCGCAAGAACTCACAATCAAAAAGTGCCGCAGCACGACGGCCTTGCTGCCCGCCTTTTTTGACCTTCTACCATTCTTAATTCAACGAACCAATGCCTGGTGTGGCTTGGCTGGAAGTTATTGACCAGTGTCATGGATTCCCGCGATGACCCTGAAAAATTCCTTTTCGTGGCTCGGCGGCCCGGTGTACATCACATCCCACTTGGCGCCAAAGAGCAGGCACTTGGTGATGAAGTTGTTCCGTAGGGGAAAGGTCATTCTGTAACACCATCCTTTACCCTCTAGGGTGTCAACTGCAAACGCAGGCCCGACCTCCCCGTTAAGCCTGGGCGCCAGGGCACTCAAATTCATACCAAGCTGCCTGATGGCATCCCCAGGCACTGCATGCGGCAGCATGTCACGAGAAAAGACCATTCCCCATTCGATCTGATCCTTCTCACCGTGCATCGTAGGAGAAGTCTTTTCAAAGGAGAGCGTGTCCCGCCGGGGAAGCTTCTTCCACGGGCCCACCATCCCCCGTGGCACCGGTATCACCTTGCCCATGAACGCCACACCGTTCCGATGGCGCAGATACCAGACCTGGGCGACGAACCAGGGGGAATATCTGCCAATCAAAAACTCTGATGCAAACACAACAGCCAGGATAGCAATCGCCCACCGCCATTTGGTTGCAACTTTCATCGTTTGAAAAACCGGAGCCGGCGTAGCGGCCTTCCCTTTGGCATCGGGAGCAATCAACCCCTACGGGAAACCACACAACTCAGGGAGCAAGAGATAGGGGGATGCCCTCCAGCTGATTGGAGCTCCGCTGGAAATCCAACCAATCCCGCAAGTCGTTAGAGCCACAAATCTGGGCTACCTAGTCCTCCCCGCCTGTTCGGGAGAAATCAAATCCGTCTTCGGATGTTCCGGAAGAATCAAAGGAGACAACGGTTTCTGACTGAAGTCAAAATCCTTTACCAGGTTCCCTAGGATCGGAACATCCTCGCGGACCGTCGGCCTGCGGTCCGGCCTGCCATCAGTCTTGGGGTTCAGTCGCGCCCCTCCCAGAAAATCGTCTTCGATGAATTTCAGATAGGCGTCAAAGCTGAGAACCTGATGGTCGATGTAATGAGATTTGGCATACGGGGAAATGACCATTGCGGGAACGCGCAGGCCATACCCGTTGATATCCACCGCCGGGGGCATGACATGGTCGTAGAAACCTCCCCAATCGTCCCACACCAAGAAGATCGCGGTGTCTTTCCAATCCGGACCTTTCATCACGGCATTGATCAGTCCTGTAACATAGCTCTGGCCGACGGACACTAACGCGGTAGGATGCTCGCTGACGTTTGAGGAAGGAGCAATCCAGGAGACCGAGGGCAACGTCCCATCCTTCGCCGCCTTATAGAAGTTATCAATCGGCTCGACATTGGAAAGCTGATGATCGTCCTTCACCGTGTCGAAATATGGCAAGGTGTTCCACCATCCGGGGGTTCTGGCGATCTTTTCCGCGTATGGGCACGGCCCCAGCCCGCTATCGCAGTCCGGATTAGAGCCTTTGAAGACGTAATATGCCCAACTCACATGATTCTTGTGCAGGAGGTAGGTGATGTCCGTCCATCCGTAGATGGGCGGCTGCGGCTTCGGGGACAACCCCAACTTCTTCCTTTGCCTCTCCCTTACTGCGAGCGGGACCCCGGCCCCCAAATCCGGCGGTACCGCCGGGTTAATGGTGTTGATGCAGCCCATTGGGTCATTATGTTTAAAGCAATAGGCAGACCATGCTGAAATCTCATAGGTATGCGCGGGCAAGCTCCATGAGGCGACAGAACAGAACATGTGATCCTGCAGCACGAATTCCTTCGCGTAGGCCCAGTAGTTTGGAATGTCCCGCCCGTTGTGATATCCCATAACGTCGGGCGGAGCCGAAGGTGAGCATATGGCGCGATCAACGTTGGGTCCGCAACCTCTGTTGTCCTTCTCAGCCACAATCACAAAGCCGTCCATGCGGCCGTTATCGATATCCTGCACGCTGGCAGCGGCACCATGGTCCGCTCCTGCGTTCTCATCGTGCCTGTCGTGATAAGGGCTCATGCATCGCCCGGTTCGCGGATCAGGATTGCACACGGTGAAAGCTCCATCTTTCCTTGGCAATCCGTCCGCTCGGGGGAAGGTGCCAAAATAACTGTCGAAGGAACGGTTTTCTTGCATGATGATGATAATGTGCCGGATCTTGTGAATACCTGCTGGCTTGGAACCCTGGGGCTGAGCAGCGAACATTCCCGCGACCATCATCAATAGCACACAGCCCATTGCGCACAACACTGCATTTTTCAAAGGAGCGCTAAATTCAGGCAGCCATGAAGATTTCTGGATCCAATATTGCGACATGTATTCACCTCTCAGTGAAGCGCTTAATTGCAATTCCACGCAGAGACCCGGGAAATGTTACGTCGTGCCACGCATTCTAACAGTCTGCCTTAAGCGATACAAACTGAATCTCGCCCGATTGAATCAGCGTGCCATCCATGGTGAAGTAACCGCCAGAAGTGTACCGCCCGGCCGTCGCCGTGGTAAGGACTCGCTCGAAAAACTCTGGCACCAGCCCGCGCCGCTGGAATCGCTCGTGGTTGTGTGCGAACACCGTGGCATCCGACATCTCGCGTCCTCTTCGAAGTCGAAGAATAAGCAGTAGAACCGATTCGGATGATCGCCCCCGCCAGTCCGCGGTCAGAAGGAATCAAATACAGCCGTTGCAGCAACAGCGCCTTCAGCGGCGCTCCGGGAAATCGTATTAGACAGGTCAGTCGCGCTGCCCGCGTCCGGTGCTTGCTCTGCAGCAAAGAATCTGCGATGATCTCCTATTCAGTTTTCGAACCATTCCATGATCTGGAGACCTCATGCCACTCGACAATAAATTACCCAGCCGTGTGATTCTGGAAGGCCGCGACCGTGCTGGCGCGCGGTCCATGTTAAAAGCCATTGGCTTTACCGATGAAGACCTTTCCCGCCCCATCGTTGGCGTGGCCAACACATGGATTGAAACCATGCCCTGCAACTATCACCTGAGGCGCCTTGCCGCCAAGGTGAAGGAAGGCATTCGCGCCGCGGGCGGCACTCCCATGGAGTTCAACACGGTTTCGGTTTCTGATGGTGTCACCATGGGCACCGAGGGCATGAAGGCTTGCCTCGTCAGCCGTGAAGTGATCGCTGATTCCATGGAACTGGTGGGCCGCGGGCACATGTTCGATGCGATGGTTGCACTGGTGGGCTGCGACAAAACGATTCCCGGCGGGGCCATGGCCCTGGTCCGGCTGAACATTCCGAGCGTTTTGCTTTATGGAGGCTCCATCGCCCCGGGCCATTACAAAGATCGCGACGTCACCATCCAGGATGTTTATGAAGCCGTCGGCGCAAACGCTGCCGGAAAAATGTCGGACGCCGACTTTAAAGAACTTGAAAACGCCGCCTGCCCGGGAGCAGGCGCCTGCGGAGGACAGTTCACGGCCAACACCATGTCAACCGTAATGGAATTCATCGGCCTCTCGCCTATGGGCGCCAACGGCATTCCGGCCATGGATCCGGCCAAGGACGAAGTCGCCTTCAAGACCGGCCAACTGGTAATGGACATCCTCAAGCGCGGCGTCCGGCCCCGTGACATCCTGACGCGCAAGGCCTTTGAGAATGCCATCACCTGCGTGGCCGCCACGGGAGGCTCAACCAATTCCGTGCTGCACCTGCTGGCCCTGGCTCGCGAGGCTGGCGTCAAGCTTTCCATCGACGACTTCGACGTGATCAGCAAACGGACTCCGCTGATTGCCGATCTGAAGCCGGCAGGGAAATACGTGGCCGTCGATGTTTACAAGGCCGGAGGAATTCCGGTGATCGCTAAGAAGCTGATCGAGGGTCGGCCGGGCCTGCTGCACGAGGATCAACTGACACCAAGCGGCAAAACGCTGGGTGAAGAAGCTCGTGGCGTGAAAGAGACGCCCGGCCAGGACGTAATCAAGTCTGTTGCCAACGCACGCAAGCCCACCGGGGGCCTGGTGATTCTGAAAGGAAATCTGGCACCAGAAGGCTGCGTGGTGAAGATTTCCGGCCATGAGCCCACCAAGTTCCGCGGCCCGGCCCGCGTCTTCAACAACGAAGAAGACGCGATGAAGGCCGTGGACAGCAGAAGCATCAAGGCGGGTGAAGTTGTTGTAATCCGCTACGAAGGCCCGCGCGGAGGGCCCGGCATGCGCGAAATGCTGGGCGTGACGGCGGCGCTGGTGGGACAGGGCCTGGGCGAATCCGTCGCGCTGCTGACCGATGGCCGCTTCAGCGGCGCAACCCGCGGCTTGATGGTCGGCCACGTTGCGCCAGAAGCCGCCCGGCGCGGCCCGATCGCCGCTCTGAAAGATGGCGACACCGTGGTGTTTGACGTCAACGCGCGCAAGCTGGACGTTGAACTCTCTGAAGCGGAGATTGCCGAGCGGCTGCAAAGCTGGAAAGAGCCCGAGCCTCGCTACAAGTCGGGCGTCTTTGCCAAGTACGCCGCACTGGTTTCTTCCGCCGCCGAAGGCGCCGTGACGACAGCAAAGTTATAGCCTGCCACAACTTTAGAGCGAGGATCTCGATCAACAACCTTCTATACGAAGGGCATTGAGCACCTGGCTGGTTCCGGAGTTGAGACCGGTTGAGCCGTGGAGGACATGGCAACAATCGCCCCGCGGTAATGCCTTCCAAACCGTGTTGCTTGCCCTTTTTTTTAACCTTGAAGGCTGCTTACAGGGGAACTTCTGGGCAGAGCGAAGGGCGTGTCCAGGCCGCGACCGCAGACCTATGACTTGAAGGCGGGGTATGATTGTGCCAAAATAAATGGAAAGCGGGAGCGTGACGTAAAACATGGCAATAATGCGTAGATTGTACGTACCGGTCGAAGAGTCAAACAGACATCAGGAGACGAAGTGTACTCCGATCTTAAAACACTGATTGATTTGCAGCGAATAGATACGGAAATCGCAGAACTTTCATCCCGGATTGAAACCTTCCCCAGCCAAATCCAAGCCATCGAAAAACAACTGAATGATTTCATCCATGCTCATGAAGAACGCCAGCAGCGTCTGAACGCGAACCAGAAAGAGCGGCGCGCAATGGAAGGCGAAATTCAGTTGATTCGCCAGAAGATCTCCAAGCACAAAGACCAGCTCTACCAGGTCAAGACCAATGAACAGTACAGGGCGATGCTGAAGGAAATTGAAGGCGAAGAGGAGAACATCAGACGAATCGAAGACCGCATCCTGGAAAAGATGATCGAGTCCGAGGAGCTTCAGAAGCAGGTGAAGGAAGCGGCCGGGCGACTGGACGAGGAGAAGGCGCGAGTAGCGGCAGAAAAAGGAGAACTGGAAGCTGCCGCCAAGGCTGCCAGGGAACAACGCGACCAGTCTGTACGGGAACGCCAGGAGCTTGCGGCAAGGCTGGATGAGGACATCCTTGTCCATTACGAGCGCGTTCGCAAGGGACGGGGAGGCTTGGCGCTGGCGGAGGTTCGCCAGGGGAAGTGCATGGGATGCAACGTACTGCTGCGCCCGCAACTCTACTATGACGTTCGCGCGGGCGAGGGCCTTTACGAGTGTGAAAACTGTGCCCGCATCCTTTACTCCGTCGAGCGCTTTCAGACTCCGGCTGAGGCCGACGGCCAGCAGGCACTGGCCCCGAACTAGCAGATGAAATCCGTATAGGTTTGGCGCCAATTCTTAAAGCAGCACGGCGCATATCAAGCCCGGCAATACACACTCGTTGCGCCAGACCTTTTGATGCGTGTGCGGCGCAAGATGCCACCTCATGCCCAGCCCATCAACTGACATCCAGGAGATCATCGCCCACATTGATGGCGGCTCACGGGGCAATCCGGGTCCGGCGGCCTACGCGGTGGTCGTCGACGCGATAGATGGAACCCGCCTCGCCTCGCTTTCCAAGTTTCTCGGGCGCACCACCAACAACGTTGCTGAGTATGAGGGGCTACTGGCAGCTCTCGACTACGCTCTGGAGCACAACTTCCGGCGCCTGAAAGTCATTTCGGACTCGGAACTGCTGGCGCGGCAGATCAACGGCCAGTACAAGGTCAGGAACCCTAATCTCAAAGTCCTGCACGAACGCGCTCTTGCGCTGATTGCGCAATTCGACGGATTTCGCATTGAACACGTCCGCCGCGAACATAACCGAGATGCGGATCGCCTGGCGAACGAAGCCATGGATGCCGCCGAAGGCAAGAAAAAGCCGCTCCACACTGACGCCGCAGGACAAACCCACCGTCGACCCCAAATTGAACCGGCCCAGGCTGCCCAATCAGAACCCTTCCGTGCAACCGCAACTTACCATCAGGGAGTGCTGAAGCTGGACAAGCCACTCTCTTTATCCGATGGTGAAGAAGTCGACCTGGAAATACGCCGCAAAGAATAGGCTCCATATATGGGCCAGGCAAGAGCCGTTGGCCGCTTCAGAGATTTTGAGTCGCGGATCTCTCGACCCAGACCAGGCCCATCCTCAGTTGAAAAACCAGATGAGCGACGGCCCGTTTCCGATCTTTTCTTGCCGCCACAAAAGCCTGCATGCACGGTTGCACAGCCTGGATGGAGCGGTTAAGATGGTGGCTCTCACTGGAGGTCAATTCTCATGCTCGATCCCTCGTCTTCGTCGACGCTTTCGGTTCAGCCTTTGACCGTGCTCACCGAAGAGGAACAAATGTTTCGGTCGGCGGCGCGCGAGTTTGCAGAAAAGGAAATCGGTCCGCACGTTGAAGCGATGGACCGCGAGGGCGTGTTCAGGCCGGAGTTGATCGATAAGTTCTTCGAACAGGGGTTCATGAGCGTCGGCATTCCGGAAGCCTATGGCGGCAGCGGCGGAACGTTTTTTTTGGCGGTTCTGGCCATTGAAGAATTTTCTCGTGTCGACGCTTCTGCCGGCGTGGTGATTGACGTTCAGAACACCCTGGTCTCAAACGCCATCCTCCGCTGGGGCACCGACGATCAGAAGAAGCAGTTCCTGCCCCGCCTTGCGCGGGACACGGTGGGCGCCTACGCCCTTTCGGAAGCGGCTTCGGGCAGCGACGCCTTTGGTCTTGAAACCAAGGCGCGCGCTGGAGGCGACTACTACACTCTGAACGGCCGAAAGCTGTGGACGACCAACGCCAAGGAAGCCGACATCTTCATCGTTTTCGCCACGGTCAGCCGTGAGCTGGGCTACAAGGGCATTACGGCCTTTCTGGTAGACCGGGGATCCCCCGGATTCACGATCGGGAAAAAGGAAGATAAGCTGGGTATCCGTGCGTCATCCACCTGCGAGTTGATCCTGGAGGACTGCCGCGTTCCCCGCCAGAACGTCCTTGGCGACGTGGGCGCAGGTTACAGGGTGGCCATTGAAACTCTCAACGAAGGGCGCATCGGCATTGCCGCCCAGATGACGGGGGTGGCGCGCGGCGCCTTCGACCACGCTTTCCGTTACGCGCAGGAGCGGAAGCAATTCGGCAAGCCCATCAGCGAATTCCAGGCCATCCAGTTCCAGCTTGCGCGGCTGGCCACCCGCATCGAGGCCTCCCGTCTGCTGGCCTACAACGCTGCGCGGCTCAGAGACGCGCGGCTGCCCTTCCTCAAAGAGGCCGCCATGGCCAAATATTTCTGCTCTGAAGTAGCGGAACAGGTGGCCTCAGAAGCCGTCGAGGTTTACGGTGGCTACGGATTCACCAAAGACTATCCTGCTGAGAAATATCTCCGTGACTCGAAAATTGGGAAAATCTACGAGGGGACGTCTTTCATGCAGCTCCAAACCATCGCCAAACTGCTGCTGGCGCGATAGGGACTCACTGCATAAATCGTCAGTGTTCGGGCCGCCGTCACCCAGGCGTCTGCGCCTTTGCCAACTTCCTGAGAAGCGTGCGAACGGCTTCGGCATTGGGGGCATTGGGTTCCAGCCGCAGGTATGTTTCGTACTCCCGGCGCGCGGCGGCCGCCTTGCCAGCCTTTTCCAGGTTGATGGCCAGGTCGTAATGGGCCTTGGCGTTATCGGGCTTCAGCCGGATCGCATCCTCACATTGCTCGATGGCGCCCGTGTAATTTTTCCTGGCGTTCAGAGCATCGGCCAGAACCAGACGAACCTCGGCATCCGAGGGGTTGTCGCGCAGATACTGCTGGTAATGGCCGATAGCCTCGTAGAGGTGCCCTTCCTGCTTCAGGGCATTGGCCAGCGCCAGCCGCGCTTCATCGTAATTGGCGTTGTCGAGCAGCGCTACACGCAGTTCTTTAATTCCCTCAGCCGTTTTGCCCTGTCCGATCAATGCCGTACCCAGGAGGTAGCGCCCTTGGGGAGAATTGGGAGTGATTTTCAGCGCAGCTCGGGCTTCATGGGCCGCGGCTTCGAACTCCCCGCCGCGCTCCAGGATATCCGCCAGTTCCAGGTGAGCCTTGGCTGAGTGTGGCTGGTCCTTGATCGCCTGGCGAAAAGCCTCCGCGGCGCCTTTCGCGTCACCCATCTGGAGCAGCGCCTCCCCCAGCTTGGTCGCAAGCTCAGGGTTTGAAGGCTTCAGGGCAAGGGCCTTTCGATAGACTTCGGCCGCTGACTTGTAATCCTTTTTTGCCGCCAGCGCATCGGCGAGCTGCAGTTCATACTGCGTGGACGTCGGACTGGCGTTAACCGCCTGCTGCAGCACTTCCACTGCCCCCTGCGGATCGCCGTTCTCTTCCAGAACATGGGCCAGCCGCATCCGCAGGTCCAGGTCGCTCGGCAACATGCGCAAGGCGTCGCGGTAGGTCGGGACCGCAAGCTGGTAATTCTTCTGCGCCACCAGCAGGTTCCCCAACTCTACCAGCGCCTCGGGATAGTCGGGCCGCAACTGCAGGGCACGCTGCAACTCCGCCTGTTCCTGCCTGGGTTCCCCAGCGGCCTTATAGGCCAAAGCCAGCCGGTAATGGAGTTCAGGACTTTTCGGCGCCAGTTGCGCAGCCACTTTGTACTCGTCCAGGGCGTCTTTCACCCTGTTGACTGAGAGATAAGCGTTCGCCAGATTGAAGTGAGCGGCAGCATCGTTGGGCCGCAACCGTACTTTCTGCTGATATTCAAGAATTAAACGGGGAACATTCCCCGAGGCATTGAGGGATTCGGCGAGGTTCTCGTGATAGGCAGCCGTCTTCGGAGAGAGATGCTCCGCCACGCGCAATTCCTGGACCGCGCCGGTCAGGTCTCCGGTCTTCCGCAGCACCAGGCCGAGCCTTTCATGCAGTTCCGCATCGTCAGGCTTCAGGCGCACAGCTTCCTGATATTGCGTGATGGCAGCAGGAAGATTTCCCACCGAGAGGTACGTCGCGGCCAGTTCCTCATGCGCAGCAGCATCGTCCGGGCGCCGGCGAACGATCTCTTTCAGCTCTTTTTCAGCACCGGCATAATCGCCCGAATCCCCATAGGCTAGCGCAAGGCTATACCGATAGTCCCTCCCGTTCGGATCCAACGAAACCGCCTGCCGATATTCATAAAGGGCCGGAATCAAGTTGCCAGTCGCCTGGAGTTCCACTGCAAGTCTGTAGTGGTACTCAGCATGATCAGGGCCCAGGCGGATTGCCGCCTGATACTCCTTGATGCTGTCCGCATATCTGCCCGCCTGGCTCAGTGCGCGGGCGAGTCCGGCATGGATGCTGGCGTCCTGGGGCGCGAGTTTCACCGCCTTCTGATAGGCCTCGACAGCCTGACGAATGTGACCCGCATGCAGCAGCGTTTCTGCATATGAAGCCTGGACCCGGGCGTTCTTTGGCTGCTGGCTAATCGCCTTTTGATATTCCTCATGCGACTCCTGAAACTTTCCGCTGGCTGCCAGAATACGCGCTACGCTGGCACGGGCTTCGGCGTCATTCGGGTGCAGTTGCAGTACCTCGCGGTACTCTTTGAGAGCTTCCGGAAGCTGCCCAATGCTCTCAAACAGCACACCCAGGCTGCGGTGAATACCCGGCAGGCGCGGGTTCAACTGCAGCGCGCGATGGTATTCCTGAATGGCTTTATTGACCTCCTGCTGCGCGGCCAGCGCGTTCCCCAGCCCGTAGTGGGCCTGCGCCGAATTGGGCGCGAGACTGACCGCCTTCCGGTAGGCGCTTTCAGCCTTCTTCCACTGTTGTTGTTTCGAAAGCTGGTTGCCCTGCTTGATGTAATCGGTGGCGTCCGGGCTGGTGGTCTGGGCCGCAAGCGGAAGGCAAGCCATGGAGGCCAAGATCAGCAGAAGCCACCATTTTGTTACGAAGACACGGCTCCCCATTTCCCGACGCCTCTTCTAATAGGATACACCAGCGCGCGGGAAAAGGGGCCTGCACGCCACGGCTGAAGCAATCCGGTTTTCGAGTCTATCGTGACCGCCGCGGGGCTCTGCAAACGCCATGGATGGTAAGCACGGTCTTTTCGTCGGCGAAGGTAAATTCCAAAGATGGAGGAAAAGGCAAGGGAGGGACACTGCGGCGACCCGGCCTGTTGGGGACGCCCCGCATGCCCTCCTTATGAGCCTGTTTCTCAGAACTTGAATCTAGTGGCTTGATTCCGGAACCGGCGATGTCATGCCCTTCTTGCCCTCCACCGGCTGCCCCATATACATGGAACCGGCTGTGCCCTCGTGCACGCCGCTCATCCCCTGGCCACCCGCAGGCTCACTTGACACGACCTTCCACATCATTCCGTCAAGCTTCAGATGATATCGCACCTCAACCTTGGCATTCGGGTCCGTCTTGGACACAAATCTGGCCAGCGCATCCGCACTGTTGCCCTTGAACTTGACGTCCTCGACATAGGTGTCAAAATTCTTCAGCGCCAGGTGTGGATTGCCCCTCAGGTGCGTCTCAATGGCGCCCTGTATGGCCGACTTGGACTTCAGAGAACCCGTCATGCTGCAGGCAGACAAGAGCAATGTTCCGACAATCACAGCAATCGAAAATTTGCGCACTAATTTTTCTCCTTGGTTCAATCAAGCTACAACATTTGCCCGGGAATTGTCAAAAGGTCATGCAGGCGGTCCTGTTTGCCATCGGCAACGCCCCGCGACGACCGATCTCGGCCCATTGGGCAGGGCTCCAAATAGCCGGGGTTTGCGGCGAAAAAACCTCTCGCCAAGCGGGGATTGCAGACGTTACAATGCGATCATCTGCTGGAGGGGCGCCCATTGCGGCGGCTGTCGTTGCGTCGCAACAGCCAGCTTTAGCGCGCTAACATCGAGGATCCAAATTGTACATACCTGAATTTAACCGTCTGGAAGACCGCGCGGCTGCGCTCGACTTTATGAAGGCGAACCCGTTTGTGATTCTGGTCTCCGCCGCTGAGGCCTCGCCCTTCGCGACACACATTCCGGTGCTGGCAACCGAGGCAGAAGACCGAATCCTCTTGCGTGCGCACGTCGCCCGGGCCAACCCTCACTGGAGAATGCTGGAAGGCGGACGGGAAGCGCTGGTCATCTTCCACGGGCCGCACGCTTACATTTCGCCCAGCCTGTACGAATCGCGGCAAAGTGTGCCGACGTGGAATTACGCTGCCGTTCATGCCTACGGCCGTGCTCGCATCTTTGAGGAACCGGAGCCGCTGACGGAAGTGCTTCTGGAAACCATTGCCTGCTTCGAGCCGACATATCTCGAACAGTGGCGGGGCCTGAATGAGGAGTTCCGGGCCAGAATGCTGAGCGAGATTGTAGGCTTTGAAATCTCGGTCGAAAGGCTGGAGGCAAAATTCAAGCTCAGCCAGAACCGCCCGCGCGCCGACCAGGCACGCGTCATCCAATCGCTCGAGGCCAGCGATGATTCTGCCATCTCCGGCGTCGCAGAGCTCATGAAGGATCAGGGCCTGGGCTTGTAATCTCTCCTGGGCATTCCGCGCCCTTGCCCTTTCCGATTCGTGGTATAATGTTTTGACGCTTAACACCACGGTTGTGTGGTGCGGTTGCTCCGATTGATCGCGTATCTGATCTGAGAATTCCCGCCTTCAGTTTCCTCCGTATGTTTTTAGCGTAAATCAATGAACTCTGGCATTGCCGGTTCATGCGTGCGTAGAAGTTTATGTGCACTGTGACGGCCCAGGCCAGAAAGAGAAGAGAGAGAAGATAAGACTCGTGCAGAATTTTTCAGAACTATCGATTTCACCTTACACAAAAGAGAGCCTCGCGCGCGCCGGCTATTCAACGCCGACTCCCGTGCAGGCTGCGGCCATACCCGAGGCGTTGGAGGGCAAGGATGTGCTTGGCACCGCACAGACCGGAACCGGCAAAACGCTGGCGTTCCTGATCCCCATCATGGAGGACCTGCTGAAGCGGAAGACGCCAGGTGTTGCGGCACTCGTCCTGACCCCCACGCGCGAACTTGCCCTGCAGGTGGCCGCTCAATATGACCGCTTGCGCGGCAAGCAGCTTCCCGGCGTGGCTGTCGTGGTGGGCGGCCTGTCCGAAGCCCATCAACTCGGCTCCCTGCGCAAGGGAGCACGACTGGTGGTTGCCACGCCCGGCCGCCTGGAAGACTTTCTTGACCGCAAACTCATCCACTTCCGCGCGCTGCGCATGCTGGTTCTGGATGAGGCCGACCGCATGCTGGACATGGGATTCCTTCCCGCCATTCGCAGGATTATGGCCACGCTGCCCACGGAGCGTCAGACGCTCTGCTTTTCCGCGACGCTTGAATCATCCGCCGCGCGCATCATCGATCAATACATGAAAAATCCGGCCAGGGTGGCCCTAGGGTCCATCCTGAAGCCATCGGAAAACGTGCGCGTGCAGGCGCTGGAAGTTTCACCACACGGCAAGCAGCAGGTGCTGCAGCAGCTGCTCACAAGGGAAACGGGACGCTGCCTGGTTTTTGCCCGCACCAAGCGCGGGACGGAACGCCTGGCCAAGACTTTGAACCGTAACGGATTCACCGCTGCCATGATCCACGGTGACCGTTCCCAGTCGCAGCGCAATGCCGCTCTGGCCGGATTCCAGAAGGGCCGCTACCGCATCCTGGTGGCCACAGACCTGGCTGCTCGTGGCATTCACGTCGAAGACATCGCCCATGTCATCAACTATGATCTGCCCGATATCGCAGAGAACTTTATCCATCGAGTGGGACGCACCGGCCGCGCGGGCCATTACGGCCTCGCCTCAACGCTTTTTTCAAGCGACCAGCGGGCTGACCTCTTTCTTTTGGAGCGCAGTCTGGGCATTCGCATGGAGCGCGTGCAGACGCATGCAACCCCGCCGCCAATGCAGAATCAGGCTCATCCGGGCAAAGAGCGGATGACGTCCCGTCCGCAATTCACCATCGCTCCACTGCCTGGAGAAATCCTGCAGGCTCAAATGTAGCTTGCGCTACAGCGGCTTCTATAATGAAGGACAATGCAGCGCCGGGCTTTCCTCCGGCGCTTTGTCCCAGCTTGCAGCGCCCCGAAAGGTCAGTGACGCTCGGTTGTCGCCGCTGCGGTTTTGCTTGCCGGCTTCTTTTCTTCCGCCTGCGCATGAAGAGGGGCAAGCACGATTGCTGGAGCGACAAAAACAATGGTGGCAATTCAATGGACGAGCGGCCTCAGATACACATCTCCATTGATGGGACAAGCGGGGCAGGTTCTTCTCAGAAGTGTGAAAACCAATCTGCCATGTTATAGGCTCTTATAGAGGATTGTAAACGCCTCCAGCACTACGACGCATTGAAGCGTGGCACGAATTCCTCAGTGATGAAGGTTTCAATGGAAGTTGGCGTCGTATTGCTCTGCGACCGCGGTTCAAGCGCCGTCATATATCCGCTGTTCAACGATTCCGCCATTTCCAGCAACAGGTCGGCCATGCTTCCCGACATTCCCATTTGCAGCAGAGCAGGCCGAAGCTGCTCGGCGGCAAGCTGCATGTACGTGAGTCCGGGCTTTCCGATGGCTTTGCCCACGATGGAAGCGATTTCGGCATAGGTCACGTCGCGCTGGCCCAGCAGTTCGCGCGGCTGCTTTCCGGTGAAATCGGCTTTCAGCAAAAGTTCTGCCGCCGCGGCGCCGATATCGCGCGTGGCGATAAACGGCAGCGGCAGGTCCGCCCGCACCGGCCCGGCCATCATGCCGAAATTCCGGATCACACCCACCTGCGGGAGAAGATTCTCCATAAAGTAGCCCGCGCGCAGATAAACTGCGTCGAGGCCGGCGACTCCTTCCAGTTTCTGCTCCAGATGATAGAGCCCCGTGACCGGGCCGGTCTTTCCAGGCTTGTCCGCCCCAATGCTGCTGAGCACCACTGCCTTCTGAACGGAAGCCCTCGCAATAGCCGCCGTCAAGGCATCTGAAACCTGTCTCTGATAGGCCGGCACGTCCGGCGCAGAGGTATTGGGCGGTATCATGGCATAAACGGCGGACGCTCCTTCAAACGCCTTTGGCATCGCTCTCGCGTCCGCAGCATCGGCAATGAAGGCTTCGGCACCCTTGCTCGTCAAACGCTCCAGTCGGCCGGCGTTTCGGCCAATCACGCGAACCATTTCGCCGCGCGCCAGGAGTTTTTCCGCGACAACGCCTCCGGTATTCCCACTCGCCCCAACAATCGCAACCATACGTCAGACCTCCTTAATAGGTTGCCCTCTTAGATGCCGAGTCCGGCAAGATCGATTCAAAGCATCCGAATGCCTCTCGGATGAGCACGACCTCTTCATGCGTGAATCGGTTGCAGCAGCGGGTGGCGAGTGCATCGTGAGGCTCGTGCTGTGTACGACAGCGACAACGCTCGCATCCTCGTCCGATGATCCCAGAGCCTTCCCCAGGGGAGAGGGCTAAGATTCGTTTGGCAGTGCGCCTTCACAGCCACGACCGGGAACTCCACTTCTGTTTTGCCCTGATCTGTTTCCAACCCATGAAGCAAAAGACTCTGATCAGATGCCTGCTGTCTTCTCACGGGCCATTGGCAGGCAAAGAATCTGTTGATCGGGTGTTATTCTATAATGGCTCCGGCGATGGAAGGATGATGTCGCCGAGGCAATTCAGTTTATTCCATTCATCAGAGGATGGTCGGGCAAATGAGTTCGAGAACAATTGATCGTCGCACTTTCATGCTGCTGACCGGGGCCGGGCTGGCGGCTCCGTTGGCAGGAGCGCCTTTTGCATCATCGGGCATTCACGACGCGGCTCCTGTCATTCGACTAAGAACGGACCCTGAAAAGCCACTGGTTCCTTTCCTGAGCTGGGATACGGAGGGCGGAAAGCGCGCGGAGCGAAACCTGCTTCGGGATAATTCGCCGATTTCATTGCGAATTCGGACCGGCGAAACCTGGAGGCCGGCGGAGCGCTTTCCGGTTCGGCGAAACGAAGGCCGTTACGAGATCGAGATCCGACCGGATGCGAAGCTCCATCTGCGCATCGTGCAGGAAAGCGGCCAGCTGAGCTTCAACCTGTCCGCCAGCGGCTCTCGGATGGATACCGTTACGGGGATCGAGATGCAATTCCCATTCAATCCTCGCGTGACGCCCGTAACGATCCTGCCGAGCGCTCGCCACAAGGATGGAAGCTGCACCCTGCCCGGCATCCTGAGCGCACCGGATTTTGGCCAGATGCTGATGGCGTTGCCCACCGGCTCCGGGGCGAAGGCACGGCTTGTGGGAAGCCGGAAACAGGGCACAACTGACCTGCTTCTGGAACTTCCGCTGGTTACTGAAGCGCGTCCCTTACAGCTCACTCTACGGCCGATTCGTCTCGATCCTCCCAGGGGTTTGCAGGACCAGGCGCTTTGGCAGGAAGTCCGCCGCGGGTGGTTCAACTCCTGGCAGCCGAGCGCACGCTGGGGCGAACAGAATCGTCCCTTCAGCGCGCCGGCCGGCATTTTCGCCAACAACGTGATCAGCGACCCGGTGAGTTTTTCCCTGCCCTTCTATGCCGATCCCGCCCTTTGGATTCCCAAGGTGGCTGGGATCTCTATAATCGGCCTGATTCGCCAGACGGCGGAGTGGTGGATGGATGATCGAACTTCCCCGGACGGCGTGGTCACAGGTTACTGGAATTATAAGACCTTCCTCGATGCCAACGCGGGACCGTTGATTGCCGCCTGGGACTACGTGGAGGCAACCGCCGACCTTGATTGGCTTGGCCGGCGGATCGCCCAACTGGAGCATGTTGCCGACTACTACCTCCGGCGCGACGTGGATGGCGATGGAATGGTTGAAGCGGTCCAGAGCGGGAACGCCAACACCCTGTTCCAACCCGCGCGCTCCTGCAACTGGTTTGACGCCATCAACTGCGGCTACAAGGATGGCTATTCGAATGCCATGATTTACCGCGCCTGGCGATACCTCGCCGATCTGGAATCCAGGCTCGGGCGAAAACAACAGCAGGCCCGTTATAATCAGGCCGCCGACCGGCTCCGTGGCGCCTACGCCAAGGTGCTATACAACCCCGACACAGGCTGGCTGGGCTGGTGGAGAAGCAAGGACGGAAAGCTTCATGATTATGCCACTCCCATCGTGAACGGCATGGCCGTCGAGTACGGCCTCGTCCGGCCGAAACTGGCAAAGCAGATTCTCAGCCGCCTTTGGAACAAGATGCACGCAGCAGGGTTCAAGCGCTTTGATTTGGGAGTGCCCTGCACGCTGATTCCGGTTCGCCGCGAGGACTATCTGCTTCCGGACTCGCTGGGCTGTCCCAAGCGCGCGGATGGCAGCGACACTTTTCAGCAGTACGAAAACGGCGGCATTACGGCTGGCCACGTCCTGCACTTTCTGGCCGCGCATTATGTCGCCGGAGAGCCTGAAAAGGGAGATTTGGTTCTGAAGGCCATGGCTCGGCGGCAAGCCACCGTCGGATTCCAGGATGGTGTCCAGAACAAGTATCCTCTCGGCATTGACTGGACAACGTGGGATGGCAGCCCGTGCGGCTACGAAGGCTACCTTGCCGACGTCTATTTCTTTCAACAAGCGGTCCTGCTGCGCGAGCCCGCATTTCGACGCCGCTATTATCGCCCGCTCGCAGGCGTCTGAACCGAATCGCGGTGCGCGCTACTGTGACTGTCCACACGCTAGCCGTTCGGGAAGTTCATGCGGCGCACGAGGTCCTGGTAGCGCGGGTCAGAGCGGAGAGGAGAGAGATGGGGGCTGGCCTTGATGGCGGCGAAGTCGCGGAAACCCAGGTTGAAGGCCTTTTCGATGGCCGCCAGGGCTTTATCTCGGTCACCGTTTGCCGAATAAGCTGAGGCCATCCAGAAGGTATAGATGGCTGATTGCGGAGATCTCGCGATTAC
>JBJKQK010000010.1:0-49396 GCA_046705285.1 Terriglobia bacterium | reverse complement strand
CGGCCACGGCTACCACGTCGCGCTTTGCCGACAACAATTATGTGACGGCGGCCTTGACGCCCGATGGCACGCTGGGGATGGCCTACCTGCCGCAGGGCGGAACGATCACCGTAGCCCTGAGCAAGCTCCAGAATCACATCACCGCCCGCTGGTTCGACCCCACCAACGATACGTTTCATGCCATTGCTGGCTCGCCCTTCTCTAATCGGGGCACCCACCGATTCTCCTCGCCGGGCAAGAACAGTTCCGGCGATCCGGACTGGGTGTTGGTGCTGCAGGCAGGTGGCCGAGAAGATGCACATTAGAGGTAGGGTGGGCGCCTCGCTTTTCGAGAATCTCTTTCACCCGGTTGATCTGACCTGCAACCAGAACATCCTTAGATTCCCATGTAGAGCCCTTATCTCGTCTCCGCCGATAGGAATCCGGAAACCTGGCCCCTTTCAACCTGATGATATTGATTCCCTTTTGCGCTGATGGTGACACGGGAACTGGCAGGATTGCCAGTTCCCATCTTTCTCTTCCCGTGCCAGCTCATGTATTTGAACAAGATCCAAGCCCATACAAGTCAAGGATGCAGGCTTCCGCGCGCCGCGGCAAGGAGCGTTTCTATATCGATGAGGTGGTCTTGTGGGTCGACCAACCTAGCCCAATCGATTTGAAATGCTGTCTTGCGTCTTGCGCGCCGGCGGGCGCCGATTTACAATCGGCAGACCGTAGTGGTGAGAGCCACTACCGGACGCCATGGATGAGCGCGATCATAAGGCCGGAGATCATCTGGCAAACGAGCGAACGTTTCTCGCCTGGATTCGCACCAGCGTCAGCATTATTGTTTTCGGATTTGTAGTCGCAAAGTTCGGCATCACGTTGCGCGAATTTCTGAAGCTTTCGGGGCCCGCGAAGCAGGAAAGCGGTCTTTCGCTCGGTATAGGAATCGCCTTCATGGCCATGGGAGTTTTTATGGCTGTGGTGGCGCTTTTCCGCTACCGCACCACGCAGCAGCGAATCGACGCCGGGGAGTTCAAGCCCGCCAAAGCCGTGATCGTCTTCCTCGGGATCATCACTGCGCTGTTCGGCCTGATTCTCGCCGCATATCTGGTGCTCACCGCCGGCAGGATGTAAGAACGCGGGCCTCCAACCCTGGAACCAGAGAAATCTGTCCGCGGCAGAGCCAGCGGCGAACGAGGAAAGCGTCGGCGTGCAGGCGTCATCGTTTTGTGTTAAGCCATGAACGAGAGGTGATATGATCCTGTTCGCCGTTAAGGCGTGAACCTAATGAGGAGAAATGTGACCATGGACTTCAAAGGAAAAGTTGCAGTTGTGACAGGTGGCGGCTCTGGAATCGGAAAAGCATGCGCCCGGGAATTCTCCGAAAATAAAGCCGCAGTTGCGGTGGTGGATCGTGACGCCAAAGCCGGTCAGGAAACGGCCGCAGAGTTAAAGAGCAAAGGCGGCAAGGTGGAGTTCTTCCAGGTAGACGTGTCTTCCCGCTCTGAGGTTGAAAGCTTGGTGCCCAAGGTTATATCTGCCTTCGGGGGCATCGACATGCTCGTGAACAATGCCGGAATCCAGCGCTATGGCACAGTCACCACGACTTCGGAGGAAGAATGGGACGAGGTAATGAACATCAACTTAAAGGGCGCCTTCCTGATGTCAAAATATTTCATTCCCAAAATGATCGAACGCGGTGGCGGATCGATTGTGATCGTCGGTTCAGTGCAATCGGTGGGAGCGGTTCGCAATTCGGTCCATTACGTAGTCAGCAAACATGGTCTGCTGGGGCTCACTAGATGTATCGCGCTCGACTACGGAAAACAGAACATCCGTGCAAACTGCGTTCTTCCTGGCGCTATCGACACCCCAATGCTTCGATGGTCCATCAATCTGGACAGCAATCCTGCAAGGGTCGAGCAAGCCTGCAACGATCTCCACATCAGGGGCAAAATGGGCAGGCCGGAGGAAGTCGCGCACGTGATTGTATTCCTCGCCAGCGACCTCGCTTCGTTCATGACGGGCTCGGCCGTTATGGTCGAAGGCGGATTGCTGGTTCCTGTTGGCGGCATGGCATTCCAGGAATCCGGAACGGGAGCAACAAAAGCGTGAGCTTTCAGAAGGCCGCGCATTGGCGCGCTTGCCGAAGCTCAGCAAAGCGGAGGCAAGGCATAAACCTGCGGGGTGAGCCGGGTTGGCTGGATGGAACCAACGCCGCTGGAAGTGGATGAGATTGTTCCGCAAGACAAGGCCATCAATACGCCCCGACCGCTGAATGGCGCTGAAGGCAGCCCAAGTCGACAAGGGAACCATCTTGCGATTTCTCAACCTCAGTCGGCGGCCCGGCATCCGCTGAAAAATGCCGGTTGAAGCTGTACCCGACCGCCGAGTTGAGCCGGGTCACCTGCCCCAACGTCTTGGAACTGCCCTCAAAAGGTTCGTAAAGCGCAAAACCGCTCTTGTCTCCATTTGAATCCGCTCGCGTCTGCGAATAAAGTGCTCCGCACGCAAGGAATGTCGTCCCCACAGCCATGCTTACTATGGTTATGTTGCGACCTGCTCTCATCAGGGTAGATCTCCTTTATCGCAAAACTTCGCGGAAATATGCGTCCACTTGGCCGCGGGGCGCGGCACGCGTCGAAAGCCCGCAGCAGCGGACGTAGTCCATTGCCGGAGGGATCGCCGTAAGGCTCTACAGGCTAGGTCGGCAGCTTCAATTGGCCATGCTCGATCAGCCAGGTCAGGGACTCACATACACCTTCCATGGAGGTGTAACGCGGCTCGTAGCCCAGCCGTTTCTGACTCTTGGCCATACTGTAATTCGAGCTGTGCGCCAGATGCATCCATGTACTCTCCGCGTCTTTCGGCAAGACCGAGGCGTGGTATTCTTCCCACGGGACAAAGCGCAACCGCGCCGGCTTTCCGAACCACTGGGCCAGGGATTCCGCATAACCTCGCATTGTCATAGCGGCGGGCGAAACGGCATGGAAACTTTCCCCCACAGATGCGTTCGAATTTGCCATCGCCTTCGTGAAAAGCTGTGCGATGTCGTCCGCGTGGACGTGATGCAGTGTTTCCAAACCCTGGTGCGGCATCAGTAACTCTTCGCCCCAGGCGAGCTTCCTGTAAACCTCCAGACTCCATGTCGCCACCGGGTCAAGCGGCACCCATCCTCGGCCCACGATGTGTCCGGGCAGCAGCGACGTTGCCGGGAATCGATGACGCTGGAATTCCTCTGCCAGATAGGCCTCGATCTGCGCCTTCTTCACGCCGTACTCCTCCAACGGCCGCCGTGGCTGATCCTCCGTGATGGGCGTGGTGACCGGGTAGCCGTGCACCCAGGCAGTCCCACAGAAAAGAAAATGGCGAACCTTTCCGCGCAAGGCGTCCACCAGTTGCCGGGCGCTTTCCGCTTCATAGCAGATCATGTCAATCACCACGTCAGGCTTGAGGCTGGCCACGTTCTTTCCGAACGTGCCGGCCGCTTCCTCCGCCACGCGGTCCATGCGGACTTGCTCCACCTTTTCCCAGGCTGGGTGGGGATGGTAAGGTTTGCTCTTTCCACGGTGAACGGAAACCACCTCATGACCGTCGTGAGCCAACCGCGGGATAAGATAAGTGCCGATATGCCCTGTGCCACCGATGACTACGACGCGCATTTATGCCCTCCATGTGAGCTGGGACTGCCTGTTTCGCGGATGTCGCATCATAGATCGCGCCCTCCGCAATCCGTGCGGTCAACGATGACCGCAGCGCCAAGCACCAAATATATAACGCAAACTTTGGCAATTATGAATTGCAAATCCTGAACGGCACAATAGAGAGTTTTGATTCTGGGTTGTCCGCTACGCACTATGGATTTTGGAGGACCGTGTCGTCACCGATAGTTCGATTGGAGATGGCGGCGGGCAGTCCGGCGGCATTGCGCAGGGTTTGGCCAATGGCGATCACCGGATGAGGCAGCCAGCAAGCCGGCCCCGAAGATCGACGTCCATCACGGTTATTTATCTCTCGTATTCCAGCAACGTCCCGTAGGATTTGTAAGAGTTCGTAAACGCGCCAGCGCTCATGAGCTCCGTCGGCGAAACGGCCCAGAACACCGCGTCCCCACTGGCTGGTGACGAAAAGATGAGTGTGCCATGCCCGTTGGGGGCGACAGTATAGGTTCCATCAAAATCCAAGTGCTGGAGGTTACCATGGATGTTCACGTCCACGGTTGAACTGATGCCGCCAGACCCATCGAACGTCGTCAGCCCACAGGCGTTTTCTGCGTTATCACCGGCCGGCGGGCCGGTGCATGTGACGTAAGTACCGCTAAGGGAGCCCTCGCTAAAGGGTCCCGCGGCCTGCGCTTTGAGGCGGCCGAACAAAATGTCTGTTCCGGAGGTCTGCATCAGGAACGCTTCGTTCGGACTATAGAAGTAAGCGACATGGGTATTTATATCGCCCGACGCAAGTTTCATTTGAAGCTCGGAGCGCCCGCTGGAGGCCAGGGTGTAGGAACCGGCGAATGGCTGGTCCGGCGTCGTTCCCCAACTGGAGTCGTAGACGCCGCCAGCGGAGCCAGATCCATCCGGAATTATCTGGCCGACGGCTGCATTCACGAGCCAGCCTGCGAGAGAAATGCCGGCTCCCGCCATGCTGAAGATAGAAGGTGCGCTGAACGACGCGACCGAGAAAGGTCCCTTCTGGCGGCGTGCTTCTCCGCTCAGGTAAGGCGTGGTCGAGTTACGTGCGTCGATCTGAACCAGCAGGATTTTCTGATCGGAGATTACGTAGTAGGCAAAGTTGCAGGGTGAGCCCCAATTCAGAGTTGTGGTCCCGCGGCCCGTGCTTGCTGAAGGAGGGCTGAACGATCCGGTCAGCTCGAGGTTTGCGGAAGTGGTTTGCGGCTCCCAGCCGCCACGCTCCAACTGGGTCACGTCAGCGGAGCCCCCAGTGATACCGCCCGAAGCGCCTGCATCAAATCTTCCCACAACCCGCAATTCAAGGTCGAAAGCTCCGAAGGCATAGGGGCCAGCCAGCGCCGCCAGTGAGAATGCGGCCTTGTCCTGCAACTCGAAGTAGCCGGAACCGAAAATTGGAAAGTTGGACTGAGTAGCATCGTACCTGATGAACCTTCCTCTTTCTTTGGAAGCGTCCAGGACCATACGAAACGTGGCGATTCCCTGAGAGGTGATAAACGTAAAACTCCCGCGGCCGTCCGCGCCAATGCTGTAATCTCCTGTGAAAGGCAGCGCCTGGGTGACGCCTGACAGCGAGTTGATATCCTCCACGCCCTGCGTGATGTTCCCTTGACCGTCGGCGTGGAACCGGCCAGCAGCGGCTATTTGATACATCCACCCGTTGGTCATCGGCGCCCAACCATTGAACATGAAGGCATAGTCGCCTTCTGTCATCGCGCCCCCGTAGGCAAGCGTGATCGTTATTTGGGCCTTCTTGCTCGGGTTCGATACCGAAGTTGCAGTAAGCGTCATAAAGGAAGAGCCGGACGCGGTGACCGGAGCCGTGTACCTGACAGAAGTGGGGCCGACGTTGCTCAGCGTGCCGCAACTGTCGGAACAGCCCGGGCCCAAGGTCCAAGTCACGCCGGCGTTGAGGCGGTCGTATTGAATGAAAGCCCCGAACACCTGCGTCTTGCCGGGAGCAACCCAGGCATCCGCCGGCGAAATTGAGACCACTATCGGCATCAGTCTTACTGCCGCTTGATCAGTTTTCCCTGGATCCGCCTGAGCGACAGCGGTGACCGTTACCGTAAGCTCGGCGGGGACTATCGCAGGAGCCGCATACAATCCCGTGGGACTGATGGATCCACAGGTAGCGCCCGTGCACCCGGAAAGGCTCCACGTGACGTTAGTGTTGGACGGTCCTGTCACGGTAGCAACGAACTGGTGGGCTTCGCCTCCAGACACAGTCAAATTGTGCTCCGTGAGGGAAAGCGAGACGGGTTCAGCCAGGTTGTTGGAAGCAGGGCCCGAGCCGCTGCCACAACTGAAAAACATGGGAAGGAGGAACGCCAAGAATCCCAATTGCAGGAGTCGCGCTTTGGTTTTCATAACGACCTCCTTCTGCCGTTCCGGGCAGGTCTGCTGATAATGGTGGGGCCGAGGAGCCTCGCCTATGGTACAAAAGTAGTCGAGTTGGCCGTGGCAGTGCAATAGACGGCGGCTTAATTCCATCTTAAATTTGCCTTATCGCGTATCCCTGGCAAAACACGCCACTTGGCTCTGAAGTCGCGTGGCCGTGTCCCACAGCATTACTGAAAGCTAATATTCAAACGGCGATTTGCCACCCCGCAGAGGTTCTTCCCGGTGCACGGGCGTCCCTGCAGGAATCGCGGCATGTCACGGCCTTGCCAACAGGTCGAGGAACCGAGAAATTCGAAATTGAACCCTGAGTCACTTCAATCTTTCGAGGTGAATTAAAGCGGGCCGGGCATCTCCCTGATCTGCGCTCATCAAGGCGACGCAATGCTCCGGGGAAATGGCCCAGATCACCATGTGCGCCGGCGTGGCTTCGGGCGATGTTGCGAGAGTCAGGGTGCCTCGTCCGCCCGGCTCTACGAAAAGCGTCCCGCTGAAATCGCCGAGCGGGCCGGAAAGAGTGGCAACCGCAGCTCCATCTTCGTCGAGCGTCAACAAACCAGAAGAATTCAACGATTCGATCGTGGAAGGCAAACCGGTGTTGAACAGGAAGGTGCCGCTCAGCGCACGCAGATCAAAGGGGCCGCCAGCCTGGGGCTCGAACCACCCGAAGTCCGATCCCTGCATGCTTTGCCTTATCAGATATCCCGTATTCTGATCTGTCAGGTAGGCGACAGCCTTGCTGGCGATAGTCAGGCTGACGCGGCCGTTGAGCTCCACTGTGTAGTCTCCGGAACCGCTGGCGTTCGAGGCCGTGTTCCCCGCTTCGTTTTGATCGTAAGTGATAGCGAACCATCCGGCGCCATTGGGCAGGATCCGGCCGATAGCGATCCCCGGATACGAAGAGCCAAAAACCGGCTCCCCCAATCCGATTGTTCCGCTCTGGTTGACAATGACGGGGGCATTGAGCGAGGTCTTGGTGAATCGGCCCGCGCCGTTCTGCAGCCGCACTTCGCCGCTTAGCGTCGGCATTCTTGAGCCACGCGCGTCCGTCTGCACAAGCAGGATTCTGCGACTGGAGACGATGTAGTAGGCAAAATTTAAAGTACCCTCTGTGGTTGTCAGGGAGGCCGTTCCCCGTCCGGTGCCGGAATCTGGCGCTCCGAACAAACCGGACAATCCCGATTTGTAGGTAAACCCATAATACCCCCCCTGCCAGGTCAGGTCGGCCACGCCGCCGCTGAGGACCCCTCCTGCACTCGAAGTGAACCTTCCGAGGGCTGCCGTCGGGCTGCCGGTATGTCCGCCGAACAGGGCGACCACGCGGTCGCCTTTCACGGACGACAGCGTAAACGAAGCAGGTTCCTGCCTGACCATGAGGCCGGACGATCCACGCGAGTCTGGCGCGGAATCCGAATCCTGCACTGGTATCTGCGAAGCGCCCGCACGACTATCTTCAGCAAGTCTTGCTTTGGCGCCCGTTGCGTCCATCACCAGATTAAAAGTTAACAGCCCCATTCCGGACTCGATGGTCACGGAGCCGCGCCCATCGGGGTGAATGGCATAGCTGCCGGCGATGGACTGCGCCACCTCGACAACAGGGCCACGGTTAGAATCCCAAACGCCGCTGAGGTTCCCGTTTCCGTCGGCATCGAAGTGCCCGGCCATGGCTTCCATCGTTACCGTTCCTGACTCGCGATGGTAGCCACGCACCAGGAACGCGTACTTACCCTGCAACGCAGAACGCACCCCCGACACCGTGATAGTCGAAGTAGCGGTGTGAATGGCGTCGGTGACTGAAGTAGCCGTCAGCGTCACCGTGAGAGGATCGGGCGGCGTGGCCGGAGCATGATAAACCGCGGAGGAAGATGTTGCCTCGGAAAGAGTTCCGCAGTCGCTACCCGAGCAGCCCTTGCCGGACAGTTTCCAGGTGACTCCGGCATTTTGAGGGTCATACTGGACAAGGGCCCGAAAGTTCCGCGTGCCGGACGGTGCTACCATCGCCTCGGGACCGGGAATTACTGCGATGGAGATCGGCATCAGGTTGATGGCGACGTATTGGAACTTGGTGTCATCCGCAACCGCTGTAGCCTTGATGTTGATGAGTGCCTGATTCGGCACAGCTATGGGCGCATTGTAGGTAGCCGTGCTGGCCGTGATATTGGTCAGCTTGCCGCAACTATCGCCTGTGCAGCCTGTGCCGGAGAGGCTCCACGTAACATCCGGGTTGGGATGCCTGGAGATGGAGGCGGTGAAAACCTGCGTGGCCCCTGCCCCCAAATTCAGTGTATGTGGAGGAGACACCTCTAACGAAAGCGGCGTGTGCGTCACGGAAGCCACGCCTGTTGACGACACATCCTCCTGCAATCTGGCTACAACCGTCACTTTGGCCGGATTCACAATCAAAGAGGGTGCAGTATAGAGGCCGCCGGAGGTGATGGTGCCACAGGCCGCTCCCAAACAGTCACTAAGCGACCAATATACCGCAAGACTGTTTGCGTTGGTGACTGTTGCGGAAAACTGCGTGGTTTCGGATGCGCCCAGCGTTACCCCGCTGGGCGTGACTTCCACTCTTGCCTTCTGGGCTAGAGGGGTAGTAGAGGTACCCCCGCCGCAGCTGAACAGCGTGGGAAGAAGCAGACAGAGTCCGATGGCTGCCCATCGCATGGATTTGTTCATAGCGGCCTCCCCCTGCCGTTCCGGGCAGGTCTGCTGATAATGGTGGGGCCGAGGAGCCTCGCCTATGTTCCCAAAGTAGCCGAACTGGCTGCAGCAAGGCAATGGACGGGGGCTTAATTCCATCTTAAATTTGTATTACCACTCATCCTACTGGAAAAAAGGCACTTGACTCAAAAGTCCACCGGCCGTTTTTTGCAGCTATAAGGCTCGCCGGAGCCTTTCGATAGCCAGCAGGATTCACTTCGACTGTTTCGAAGTTGGCTTGGATTCTGGCCAACTCTACGAACGATAGGTGCAGGTCAGTCTCCGCGCGAAGCGCTTCAAAGCTTTGGCTCCGCTGCTCGAACATTCCGGAGAAGTGGTCACGCGCGAAGAACTGCAGCCACACTTGTGGCGGGAGAGTGTATTCGTCGGCTTGGACGACAACCTCAACGCAGCGATTACCCACCTGCTGGTGGCGCTGGCCGACTCCGCCGAGCATCCACGCTTTATCGAGACGCTGCCCCGGCATGGCTACCGTTTTCTGGCGAGGGTTTCGGAAACTTCCCACCTGGTAGCGCCTTCACCAGCCCCGAGATTCCGACTTCTAGTACTGCCCTTCGTTAATCTGAGCGGGAATCCTTCTGAGGAGTTTTTCAGCGATGCGATGACGAACGAGGTCATCACCACTCTGGCGAATCCGACTGGCGATGATGCCGCGGTTTGGCCGGCACCGGGACCGGGCGCTTGAGCAGGCCCGCACGCTACTCGAACTCGCCCCGGATGACTACTGGAGCCATTCTTCGGCCGGAATGTACTACCGCGGGAAGCGGACGTTTGATGAAGCAGCTGCAGCCCACCGCGGGGCCGTGGAACTGAGTGGCGGACCAACCCCCATGCTGGGGTGACTCGGTCTGGCGTTTGGACAGGCCCGAGGAGCGGCTGGGGCACGGGAGGTGCTCAAGCAGTTTCACGGGATAGCCACCAAGGCCTATGCGCACCCGACGTGCTTCGCCTGGACCCATCTGGAGCTCGCCGAAATCAACAGTGCTTTCGAGTGGAAGGATCAGGCGATTGATGCTCACGATCATATGACGACCCCGATCAAGTCTTACCCGTTCCTCGATCCTCTACGCAACGACCTCGCTTCACCGCCCTCCTGCGCAAGATGAATCTGTCGGACTGAACGGCCACAAGCCTTTCCCATCCTCTACACACAAAACGAGGTGTTTTTTGGTATCCGACCTGCACTACCTAACCACGTCAGGTACACTCTAACTCCTCCAGAGTCGGAGTCCAGGCGAGCGTGGTCAGCGCAATTCCTGGACTCCGATTCCTCGAAAGTGTGCGTACCTTATCTATTTTCCGAGACTTGGAGACCTGAGTCGGAAGCTGCCCCGTTGCGATTTCACTCGTCCGGCAGAGGCTTGGCGCGGCGCAAACCGGCTTGGGCCGTCTCCGGAATAGGTTCTTATTTCACGCATGCTGTAGTTTTTACTGAATGGCACGCACTGCTGTCCGGCCTGCCCGGTGAGCCGATCTCATAAGTTACTGGAAAGAAAACCTCTTATTCCAAAGTTTTAAGGAGCAACTTAGGCACGCGGATTGCCAATCGTATGGGGTGGTGGAGACCATAGCGGGGACGATCCCCAGATCAGCTCAGCAACTTTGTCGGGCCATTTGCAGCCTGAGGTAGGAATCGAATGCAGGAAGCTTCATCGAATCAACCATTTGGAAACACCTGGCGCGACCGCCTGAGGGCGTTGCGAAACGTTCCGCCCGGGCTTCGCATTGTGTGGGAGTCCGGCCCACGCGTGGCGATCGCCGGCTTTGCTCTGCAGGTGCTCTCGGCCCTGATTCCCATTGGGATTGCCGCGGTGTCTGCCGCGATCATCGGCGAGGTCGCCTCCGTCGTCAAAGGCAATCACCCGCTAGCCTCTTACTTCTGGTGGCTGGTAGCGGCGGAATTCGGCCTGGCGCTCACAGGCAGCGTCCTCTCTCGAACGATTGACTACTGCGACAACGTTCTCGCCGACAGGTTCATTCGCCACGTCAGCATCAAGGTGATGGACCACGCCTCGAAACTGGATCTCGAGTCATACGAAGACCCGGAATTTTACGACCGGCTGGAACGCGCCAGGGTGCAGGCCACCGACCGGGTCAGCATGATTCAGGCCGTCGGCCGGGCTCTGCAGCAGTTCGTCACCGCCGTCACTTTCTCTGTCAGCATCTGCCTTTTTTCGCCCTGGATTCTTCTGCTGCTCATTGCAGGCGTTGTTCCGGCGTTCGTCGGCGAAAGCCACTTCGCCTTTCTCGGCTACTCGCTGAGGTTCCGCCAGACTCCGGCGCGCCGCCAGCTCGATTATCTTCGCGTTCTTGGCGCCAGCAAGGAAAGCGCAAAAGAACTCAAGCTGTTCGGGCTCAGCAAACACCTGACGAACAGATACGCTCACATCTCCGATGAAATCTATGAACAGAATGTGTCACTTTCCAAGCGCCGGCTGCTGGCAACCTCGCTGTTCTCCATTCTCAGCGCGAGCGCCTATTATGGCGCCTACGCTTTCGTCATCTATCGCACGGTTGAAGGCGACCTTTCGCTGAAAGCTCTTGTCTACCTGGCCGCCGCCATCGCCGGCGCCAGCAGCAACATCCAGCAGATATTCTCAAGCTTTACCAGCATCGCCGACCAGGCGCTCTTCCTCACCGATTTTCTGAACCTCTTCCGCTTTGAGCCCAAGGTGAAGTCCAAGCCCAACGCAGTCCTGGCACCAAGGCCCATCCGTGAGGGCTTCGTGTTTGACCAGGTCACTTTCGCCTACCCCGGGACTACGCGGCCAGTCCTTGACAACCTTGACTTGCGTATCGAGCCCGGCCAGCGAATCGCTCTGGTGGGAGAAAACGGTCAGGGAAAAACAACCCTCGTCAAGCTGATTACGCGGCTCTACGATCCCACGCGGGGGCGCATCCTGTTGGATGGCGTGGACCTTCGCGATTACGACCTGGACGACCTGCACCGGGAAATTGCCGTGATCTTCCAGGACTTCATGCGATATGAAATGACCGGGCGGGAAAACATCGCCATGGGGAGAATCGAGGAAATTGAAAATTTCAGTAAGCTTTCAGCGGCGGCCCGCAAGAGCCTTGCCGATGCAGTCCTGCGCAGGCTGCCGAAGCGCTACGAGCAGATGCTGGGAAGGCGCTTTGAAGGTGGCGTGGATCTTTCCGGAGGCGAATGGCAAAAGATCGCGCTGGCACGCGCCTACCTTCGCGACGCCCAGTTGCTGATTCTGGATGAGCCGACCGCGGCGCTCGACGCCCGCTCGGAACGTGAGGTCTTCATGCGTTTTTCCGAACTGACCATCGGCAAGACCGCGCTGCTGATTTCCCACCGTTTCTCCACGGTCCGAATGGCAGACCGGATTTTGGTCCTCGAGGGCGGCAAGATCGTTGAGGACGGGTGCCACAGCCAGCTGATCGCGCGCGGCGAGCGTTACTCGAAGATGTTCGAGCTCCAGGCATCCAGTTACAGGTAAGAAAGGCCAAGAACTCCCTTATGAGCCGAATCTCCGATGAGCGATATCATCATCCTAAATCGCCCGTAAACGGCAACGGGCACGACGACATGGAACTCCCCCTGGAGAACCGTGAAGCGGCGTATCAGGTTTCAGATGAGTTTCAGGACGAGTGGCTGAGGGCACTGGGCATCCGGCAGGCTCGGGAATGGGTTGACGCCGGACGGAAGCGTCTGAAGGGCCTCAAAGCTCACTGGAAGCGCCTGCGCGTGCCTGCCTGTGATGGCAACGCCCTCGCCCGCGAAGTCGACCCGGAGAAACGGGCTTTCAGTGAACAACAGCGCTGGATTTTTGACAACTCACGCTTCCTCCGAGGCGTGCTGAAGGAAATCTGCCAGGCGCTCAAATCATTCGAGCGGCTTCCCTGCGTCCGTCCTTCGCTTGAGCAGTCGGAGGCCGTCCCTCGCGCGTATGCGATATCGCGAGATTATCTGCAAGCAGCGGGATTCGCATTCAACGAAGAGGCCTTCGGACACTATCTCGCAGGTGTTCAGCGGGTAGCCATCCTTGAGATGCGCGAACTCTGGGCGCTGAAGCCTCTGCTGCAGCTTGCATTGATGGAGCACTTCTCCATTTCAGCAGAGCGCATCGCGAAAGCTTCCGAAAGCGGGAAACTGGAAGAAGTCTGCCCTGCCGGCCTGCCATCGACGACGATTGCCAGCCTGCATGAAATCGCACAGATGCAATGGGAAGTTTTTTTCGAGACGAACTGCGTCGTCGATCGCCTATTGAGGGCGGATCCCTCGGGGGCCTACCCGAGGATGGATTTTGAAAGTCGCCAGCTTTATCGGGACGCAGTGGCGGATCTCACTCCGTACACGGCATTAAGCGAAGCCGACACCGCGAAATGTGCTGTCCTCTGCGCTCGCAAGGCCAAGGAACGGAAACGAGGATTCAGCCCCCAGGCCGCTGAACGCCGAGGCAATATCGGATACTATCTTCTGGATGCCGGCGCCGGGATCCTGAAGAGGAGGACGGGCTACTGCCCATCGCTGAGGAAGAGGATCAAGAACATCGTCCTTGAGTGGCCTGAAATCTACTACGTCGTCGGGGTCGAGTTCACCACCCTGGTGGCGGTTTACCTTCTGCTGCGGCATTTGGGCACCATTATTCCGCTCATCCCGGCCTTGCTATTGTTGATCCCTGCCAGCCAGGCTGCTGTAGGCTTGATGAATCATTTGACCGCCTGGCTCCTGTTGCCGCGCCGTCTCCCGAGGCTGGATTTCTCCGAAGGAATTCCGGCAGAGTCCCTGACTCTTGTCGCAGTTCCCTCCCTGCTGCTCAACGAGAAAGAGGTACGACACATTGTCCAGTCACTCGAAGTCCGCTATCTGGGAAACCGCGATCGTAATTTGCATTTCGCTCTTCTCACGGATTCTCCTGACGCCCCCGGACCCTCCGACGACCATGATGAGTTGGTCGCTCTGTGCAGTTCCCTTATCGAGCAACTCAACGCCAAGTACGCTTCCGACCGGCGGGGCAGCTTTCTCCACCTTCATCGGCACAGGATCTTCAATCCCCAAGAGAACACGTGGATGGGGTGGGAACGGAAGCGGGGCAAGCTGTTAGATCTGAACAAGCTCCTTCTCGGCATAGCGGACAATTTCCCGGTAAAGGTTGGGGACCTCTCGATTCTTCGACGCGTCCGTTACGTGATAACGCTCGACTCCGACACTCGTTTGCCGCGGGATACCGCTCACAAACTGATCGGCACGATGGCTCACCCGCTAAACCGTGCCGTGATTGACCTGAAGACAAACACGGTTGTGGAAGGCTACGGAATTCTCCAGCCGAGGGTCGGGATCAGCATTGAATCAGCCCGCAAGTCCCGGCTGGCCAGCATCTATTCCGGCGAGACCGGAATCGACATTTACACTCGGGCAATCTCTGACGTCTATCAGGACCTGTTTGGAGAAGGAAGTTTCACCGGCAAAGGAATTTATGAAGTTGCCACCTTCCAACGTGTCTTGGGAAACAGGTTTCCCTCGAACGCGCTGCTCAGCCACGATCTGATCGAAGGCGTCTACGCCCGTGCGGGACTTGTATCGGACATCGAGGTCATTGATGACTACCCATCGCACTTCAGCGCTTATTGCCGGCGCATGCACCGTTGGGTTCGAGGCGACTGGCAAATTCTGCGGTGGCTGTTTCCCAGCGTGCCGAACTCATCCGGCAGGCTGGTTCCTAACCCGATAACTTTGCTATCCGGGTGGAAACTTTTCGATAATCTCCGGCGAAGTTTGATTGAATTGAACCTGTTTCTGCTGTTGCTCGCCGGCTGGTTTTTGTTCCCGGGAGGTCCTCTCTACTGGACGGTTCTTACTCTGGCTCTTCTCTTGACGCCGACGTACGTCCAAATGTTCTTCTCGTTACTCCGATTCAGGGACACAGACAATTTTCGGGGATTCTTAAAGGAACAGGTAAACAACTTCGTCACGGGGCACCTGCAAGTCTTCGTCATGCTGGTTTTCCTTCCTCTCCAGGCGTTTGTGATGGTTGACGCCATCGTCCGAACCCTCTCCCGTCTCGTCATCACGCACAGAAACCTGCTCGAGTGGGAGACAGCCGCTGAAGTGGAAGCCGGAACCGGGAAAAAGACACCCGTGGAATTCTACCTGGCACTGACCTCATATTTCGCATTGGCTGTAGGAGTTTCGTTAGCGGTCTTCCGGCCATCCGCGTTGTATTTCGCCTCGCCGGTGTTGGCCCTTTGGTTGTCGGCAGGGTTGTTTACCGGATGGATCAATCGGCCTCCTCGCAGGCGTAGAACCCAGGTCGGCCCGCAGGATGAAATGTTCCTGAGGAGTGGGGCACTCGCCACATGGAGATTCTTCCGCGAATTTAGCCATGCTGGAGTGAATTGGCTGATTCCGGACCGAGTCCAGGAAACGCCGCTTGCCGTTGTCCACAGCATCTCACCCACCAACCTGGGAATTCTGCTGAACGCGCGGCTCGCAGCACATCGGCTTGGTTATCTCACGCTGGCAGAGTTTGTGGAACAGACTGAAGAAACGATGCGCACCGCAAAGCGTCTTCCTCGCTTCAGAGGCCATTTCTTCAATTGGTACGATGTGCGCACCCTGGAGCCGCTTCCCCCGCGATTCATTTCCACGGTGGACAGCGGGAACATGGCTGCCTGTCTCTGGACGCTGAAGCAAGCCTGCCTTGCCCTGCTCAAAGAGCCCCTTATTTCGGATGAAACATGGCATGGCATCCGAGATCATCTCGCGTTCATCCAGCAACTCGCAACCGGTACGACCGTTCCATCTGAGATCGTATCAAGCGCTCAAAAGCTGGCCACGAGCGCAGAGAGCATCGGCAACGACCCTTCACAATGGGTCAGTTCCCTGCCCCGTCTGCAACGAGAGGCCCGCGAAACGCTGTCTGTACTCTGCCCCATGGATGCGGAGGACCAAAACGCGCAGCAGGCTCCGAGGAATGAGTTGACCTGTTGGGTGTCTGAAACACGTGTGCGAATTGAAAACGCGCAAAGGTTCGTGCAAACCTTCCTGCCCTGGCTTTTGCCAGAATACGGGGATTTCCGGATTCCAGGCCCGGCGGCGCCGGTCAGCCTGAGCTCGTTGCCCTCCTTTGTTCGAGAGATTGAACGCAGGCTCAATGATTTGCAGCCCCACGATGAGAATGAGGGAGTGGATGGCAACTTTCAATCCTTGCGCTCTCGCCTCAAGGGCAGCCTCCAGAGGGCCGCGGAGCTTTCCGAAAGGCTTCAGAGCATCGCGGCCGAGGCCTCTGAGCTCTTGCATGAGATGGATTTCCGTTTCCTTTATGATCGCAGAAAAAGACTCCTCTGGATTGGTTACGACGTCGAGGCCCAGCGGCTGGCAAATTCTTTTTATGACTTGCTCGCCTCCGAAGCACGGACTGCATACTTTATCGCGATAGCCAAAGGCGATATCCCGCAGGAGGCTTGGTTTCACCTCGGAAGATCCCGGTCACTTGAAGCGGGACGGGCAACGCTGGTTTCCTGGAGCGGGACAATGTTTGAATACCTCATGCCCCTGCTCTGGATGCACTCATACTCCAGCACGCTGCTGGACGAGAGTGTGTCCTCGGCTGTGTTATGCCAGCAGAAATACGCGAAGAGGAAAGGCATCCCCTGGGGCATTTCAGAGGCGGCTTTCAACGAGCGAGACCGCGAAGGCATCTACCAATACCGCGCATTTGGGCTTCCGGGCCTGGCCATGGACCCTAACATCCCCAAAGATGCCGTAATCGCTCCTTATGCAAGCTTTCTCGCCCTTTTGGTGGACGTCAACTCCGCTATACACAATCTGAAAAGGATGCAGGAAAAAGGATGGTTCGGACGTTTCGGTTTCTATGAGTCGGCGGACTACTCGCCCGGCCGGGCTTCTGCAGATACGCGCTATGAGCTGGTTCGATGCTGGATGGCCCATCATCAGGGCATGAGCCTGCTGGCGGTGTGCAATCTGTTCACCAACTCTTCACTGCAGCGGTGGTTTCACCAGGAACCCCAGGTCATGGCCACCGAACTCCTTCTCCACGAAAAGGTTCCGACCGCTGCGCCCGACATAAACAATTCCGAAATCCAATCGGAGCCTTCTTCCCTCAGGCCCTCAAAAAGAGCGCTCCTCAGAAGTGCCGCCTTCGACCGATCCAGGAAATCTGGTCAGGCAGCGCCGGCGACCGGCGACGCTCCTTTGGAGCCAGGACTGACTCTCCCCTTGACCGGCGAAGAAGCTACCCCTCCACAGGGATAAGAAACGAGTGGCAACCGGGAAATACCTTGTCGGAGTTCCCTTATTGTTTTGGGGGAACCGGAATCTTGTAATGATACGCGGACGCCGGAATCCGGGACTTACCGCTAATAGGAATCGCCTGCCCCGCCTTGCCGTTTAGCAATTGTCCCTGTGTTTCCAGACCTGAGGTTGCCTTGCCTGTTTTTCCAGCAGCCCCTTGGTTTTGCTGCACCTCAGCCAGCGAGTTCGGCATAAATCCGATCATGTCCAAAGCGCGGTTGACATCGGGATCACTCATGAACCAGCGCCATACGCTACCTGTCCGCAAATCCTCGGCACTGAGCAGGGTGATGCCAACATCGATTCCAATCACATAACGGCTCACCCATCCAGTCGTTGGATTGAAGGCATCGGCAAATCCGTAAGGTCCGTAGATCTTCCGGCCATATTGCAGCAACATGGCTCGCAAAGCAGGAATGCAGATGTTGGGAGCAAACATCACCGAACCTGCAGCGGCGCTGGGAACCACTGTTCCGTCAATTCGAGAATCGTTGGGCGAACTTCCCCAGGCGACATAACCCTTGGGACTCTCGGAAGCCGTGACTCCCCACACATTTGCCGAGTATCCGTGGTAGCGCTGCGAAAGATCGATTCCGACCTCCCGCTGAGCCCGCGTCGCCAGGACAGCATTCTCGAAGAAATTAACTCGCGGTACGAGGCGATCCTCCGGCGTAAAATCCGAATACTCGCGATCTCTCAGGTTCAGCCATGCCTGAGAATACTGTTGAATGAAGAGCGGCCCACCCCCGATGTAAGTGTATCCCCCCCATTCAACCAAAGGGAGCTTCCAACTGAACCATGAGTCCGGAGAGATCGGATGGGTGGGGGAGCCGATCGCCAGAACATAGAGTATCTTCGCTTCACTGTAGGTATTCCATCGGTACGGCAGAAAACCAGTCTCCGGCTTCCAGCCGTGGGAAAGGTAGAGACGGCTACCGTCGAGCATCCAGGGAAAATCAACGCGGTCATAGATCAAGTTCGCCAGGCGAACAATTTCAGGGTCTTTGGGAAACGCCTGGCGGGCGGTCAGGACGCCGGCAAGAAGCAAGGCGCTATCGATGGAAGAAACTTCGCTTTTCCATACCCGCTTGCCGGTCCGCGCGTCAAGAAAGTGGAAAAACCACCCATGCTCTTGCGGAGCCTGATAGGCAAAGAACCGGAGAGTGGTAAGAATGCGCCTGCGGGCCAGAACTGGACTGACCCAGCGATGTTCGGCGCCGATGCAGAAGGCCGTCAGTCCGAAGCCCGTGGCGGCAATGCTAGACACGTCTTTGTGCCAGGGAACGTCACCGGGTTTGCCGTCGAATTTTGCCCGGTCCAAAATCAGTCCTGTCTGCGGATTCCATTTGTCCCAGAAATAGCGAAACGAGCGACGCGAAATGTCATCCAGAAGATCGTTGTCGATCTTACTCAATTTGTAATGATTCTGGACGCCGTCTGTTTTCGCTGCGGCATGGCTGGGAACCATGCAAACTGAAACGACTGTCAGGAATATCAAGATGCCGGTCGAATAAATGCACTGCAGCCACTCTGCCGGTTTCGCCGGTCGATGGTGGCAGGACAGAACAGGGCTCCTCATTAAAGCTCTTATCCTCAACAACCTGAATACTCCTTACGGCCCCTAAACCCTCCCCGTCGGTCCCCGGGTCGCAATTGCCGAGCTTGTCCCCCCCTACGGCTTAGATTCCTCCAGGCCACTAAAGGAAGGCTGGGGTGTGCAGCCTGAATGAGGCAGGCATGAGGGTTAATAATGATTCTGGTCTCAACTCCGTGTCGCAAAAGGCTTATCCAACCTTGTAGCCCCCAGCAGGAAATCCACCTCCAGGCCTGGAGTAGGCCCGGGTTGCTGAACTTCCCTTCCCCGAACGATTATAGATTACTGTGCCGGTCCAGATAAACCCCTACAAACAGCTCAAATCACCTCCGGAGGAAAACCCTCGTTCACACCAGAGTCCGGGTGATAGAATGCACAGCTCGGACCACACCGCAGCTTAGGCTTGGCGAGACTCAACAGGAGACTGGTAAGGTCTTGTGCTCAGGAAGAGTCGCTTTTCCAGGGAATGGAGGAACGGCCGACACTCGTGGTGAGTTCTCAAATGCCATGCAGCCAGAACGCGCAAGCGAATGTGTAAAGCATTCCTTAGTCTGGAGACAACTATGAAATATCTGACCTTCAAGAGTCTGGTTTCCCTTTTCGCGCTTCTCGCCAGCTTAATACTCGCCGGCTCGCTTCCGGCGCAGACCAATCCGCCAATTCCGCAGATTGTTCACACAGGGTCGCACTATCAATTGCTGGTAAATGGCAAACCCTACCTGATCTTAGGCGGGCAGGCACACAATTCCAGCGCCTCCAATCCCAAAGATCTCGAGCCGGTGTGGAAGTCTCTCGTGGCCATGCATGCCAATACGGCGGAGGTTCCCATTTATTGGGAGCTCGTCGAACCCCAGCCGGGGCACTTCGACTTCCATTTGATTGACAGCATCATCCAGGGAGCCCGCCGCCACGGGCTGCACGTCGTGCTGCTGTGGTTCGGCACATGGAAGAACGGGAATATGAGTTACACCCCGGCATGGATCAAGGAAGATCCGGCGAAATACTTTCGTGTCCGTAACGAGGTAGGGCAGCCGATCGATGTCATTTCTCCGTTTTGTACCGCCGCGCGCGAAGCCGATGAAAGAGCCTTTGCAGCCGTGATGCAGCACATCAAAAGCGTGGATGAATCCGAGCGCACAGTCATCATGATGCAGGTGGAAAATGAGACCGGTCTGGTGGGAACAGACCGCGACTATTCGCCCCAGGCTACGGCAAAATACGAATCGCAAGTCCCTGCGGCGCTGATGAGCTACCTCGAAGCTCATCGCGGACACCTGATGCCCGCCCTTGAATCAGCCTGGGCGGCAAAGCATTTCGCCCCATCTGGCACGTGGCAGAATGTTTTTGGCGACCTGGCTCCCGAAGCTTTCAGCGCATGGTACGTGGCGAGTTACGTCAACGCGGTGGCGGCTGCCGGCAAGCAGCAGTACCCGCTGCCGATGTATTGCAACAACTGGCTGGCAGGACCCGGGGCTGCGCGTGCCGGAGACTGGCCCAGCGGCGGTCCCACGATTCATGTCCTGGATATCTGGAAGGCAGCCGCTCCCTCAATCGACGTCCTTGCACCCGACATTTATATCCCTGAATTTCTGGAAACCGCTGGGGCCTTCCACCGGCCGGACAATCCCCTTTTTGTCCCTGAAACGGCCTTTCGCCCTTCGTATGCTGCTTACGTATTTCCCGATCTCGCTGAATTCAACGGCCTCGGTTTCTCTCCCTTCGGAATTGACTTCGCCGTTCAGGATGGCAAGCTCTCGCCCGCCGGGCAGGCTCTTGCCGACGACTACGAAGTGCTGCAGCCGCTCCTGTCCATGATTGAGAAATTCCAATACACTGGCAAATTGTTTTCGGTGATTCAGGGGGTCGACAACGCCAATGTCATCCGCCTCGGCCACGAGCTTGCGGCTGTTGCCTATTACAGTTGGGGGCGCCGGTTCATCCCGCCTTCAGCAGAGCGCCACAGAGCACCCAGAGCGGGCGGCCTTATCATCGAGCTTGCCCCAGATGATTACATCGTGGCTGGCTACGGATTCCGAATTGTCTTCAGAAATCTCGTCGGACCGGCGCAAAGCCCGGAATTTGTCTCCATCGAAAGAGGAACATTCCACGGAACGGAGTGGGTGCCCGAACAGCGGTTGAACGGAGATGAACTGCACGTAAACCTGCTGTTCAAGCCTGGAATTTTGCGCGTCCGGCTATACAACTTGAATTAGGCTCTGCGCACCGTCGAGTTCAGCTCGCACAAGTGCTCGATGGCGGGTCACAGTTTTTCAGTTGGATAAGTTCCGCAACTTCACTCGGGGCCCGCGCTTTCCTGAGCGTCAAAGCTCCACTCCCGGACCCAGCGGCGCCATCGCCACAGTAATGTAAGGATTGAAGATCTGGTCCTTGTGTTCCTGCCCGAATTTCCACATCTTCTGCAACAGTTCGCGTCGCGCTTCGGCCAGGTGAGGCGAAAGCGGTGGCCACGGCACGTCACGCCGGTTCTCAAGTCCACGGCCTTCTTCCATCGTTGCTCGCGCCCGTTTCACATCCGGGAAGGCAAGATTCACCATCTCGTGCGGGTCTGCCTTCAGATCGTAGAGTTCGTCATAATCAAATCCGTTGTAGACGTACTTGTAATGGTCAGTCATGACGATCCGTTGGGTGTAGTAGAGTTCCACACCGTTGAGCTGTTCAAAAACCGCATCCCGCCACTCTGACGGTTCCTCTCCGCGAAGCCAAGGAAGCAGGCTCCGGCCTGACATTTTGGGAGGTTGCTGAACTCCCGCTGCGTCAAGAATCGTGGAAGCAAAATCGACCGTCGAAACCAGCGCTTCGATCTGGCGACCCGGGTTGATGGTGCCTCGCGGCCATCGGATCACACATGGGATGTTATAACCTTCGCGAAAGCTCGGAACACCTTTGGCCCACAGCCCGTGTGCGCCCGCGTAGTCTCCGTGATCTGCGGTATAGATCACCACGGTATTTGCCGCCTGGCCGGAGTTCTCAAGAGCGTCCAGCACCAGGCCAAACAGGGTGTCCTGCATGGTGAGCCTTACCCAGTAGTGAAGAATCGCCTGCCGAACTTCCCGGTCACTCAACTGGTGCCAGTATTCATACCGCATCCGCTGGTAAATTCGGGGCTTGTCTTCCAGCGTGTCCCGAAAACTGGGTGGAAGCTCCACGGATTCGGGATGATACATGTCGGCAAAATTGCGAGGACCGATGTACGGGTCATGGCCTCCGTGGACAGGCGCAATCATCAGGCACCAGGGCTTATCGCCGCTCGCCAGCTTTCGCAGCCCTTCGATGCCCCGGCGAACAATTCCATAGTCTGCCGTTCCTTCATACCCGTGTGGACCTCTCGGTTGGTAGGAGCCATACAACTTCACGTTGCCCCAACCCGGCCGCAATACTTCGCCCTGCTTGCGCGGTTTATTTTCTTTCAGCTCTTCCTGGGCATTGTCCCAATAACTCGACTGTCGTGTCCTTCCTGCCACATAGACCGGGCTCCAAGCCTCTTTGTGGGATGGGTTCAGGTTGGTCCAGCCGTAGTCCTGTGGGAACCGGTCCCGGGCCACATGCCACTTGCCTGAAAAAACCAGGTCGTACCCAGCATCCCGGAGCGTCCGGCTGAAGAATGGAATTCCCGGATAAGGGTTTGCATGAATGGCAGTGTCGGTATCCACGTTATTAAACACCCCGTGTTCGCTGGGGTACAGACCGGTCTGGAAGCTTGCCCGCGACGGACAGCAATGAGGTGCGGGACAGAATGCCCGGGTAAAAGTTATCCCCTGCAACGCAAACCGCCGAACGTTCGGCATGATGGTGGGGTAGTCAGGCAGCAGGGCTTGGCCTTGGTGCTGCTCCTCCATGAAAATCAGAATATTGGGCCTCTTGCCCGATTGCGGCCCTGGCACCTGTCCTCGGGCGAACTCGGGCTTGAGCATGCTCGCCGTAGTCAACGCCGCGCCACCCTGCAGGAATTTCCTTCTTGTCAATTTGTCCATCACAGCCTCTCGTTTATTTTGGTGTTCCAATGCAACCTGGACCCTGCGTTCTCGCGAACCCCTCGATTCCTGGCGATAATCACCGGTGCGCACTTTCGGAATGCTTCTGAACCGCAGAAACCGTGCGGAGAGCCTCAACGCGCCAGGGCTCAGCCCTTGAGCCGTGGCAATATTCGCAATGAACCAGGAATATTGGCCATTCCGCGTCCTACCCGATGGAAGGGACGCCTCCCCTTAAGGAACAGATTGGAACCTCAATCCCACTTCTTCAACTTCGGCCAGATCTGCTGCAAGTTCCAGCCGCGCGGTTGAGTGCAGAGCCATATCGGCCCTTGCTCAAGAGCGTATGGCTGGCCAAATTTCCCTTCCAGAACGACCTGACCGAAATACTTTTCCAGATGGGCTTGGTTATCGCCCAGCACAATCATCGACGTGCCCGTGTATTGGTGTGGTCCCCACAAGAAGTAGTTCTGGTGGCCTGAGATGGCTCCGGGCAGACCATACTTTGGCCCGAAGAGATCGATCGCACCCGCCTCGCCATAATTCTGGGCGAAGATGGCCGTGGCCGACCGCTGGCCAAACGGAAGCTTGTCGTAGACTTGCGCCACGGCAACCGTCATCTGTTGCCAGCCCAGTTCGTCAGAATAGTACTGGGGCAGCGGAGAGCGCAGATGGCTCTTCTCGGTGGCGGGAGGCGCAATCCCCATCACTTCCTGGTAGTGAACATATGTTTCAACCGGCAGAATCGGAATCATCATCGGCAGCAGCGGAGCCGTGCCGATAATCAGTGCCAGGACCGTGACCGGCTTGAGCCATTGGCGCTGGCCGAACAGGCGTTCGAGGGCCACGGCGCCGGCGGCCAGGAGCATCGGGTAGGCAGGAGCCGAATAGTAGTCCTTACCATGCAGGATTATCACGATGGCCAGCACCATCACGAACGCCCAACCCAGCACGCGGTAGCGTTTCCCACTGCCCGAAAAGAACAGGAACGCCAGACCCGCCAGCCAGATCGGAAAGGTCAGTGGCGACATCATGAAAATCTGGTCCCAGAGAGATGCCATCGGACCGCGTTCGATGTCGCGGCCGCTGGCGCGAATGTTGTGCATCAACTGAATGAACGGAAAGTGGTGCTGGATGTTCCAGATCAGGTTGGGCAAAAAGATCCCCAGCGCAATTGCTCCGCCCAGCCAGATCCACGGAGAACGGAAGGCTTTTCGCTCCCGGGTCAGCAGCAGTCCAACCACCACGGCAAATCCGAACAGAGCCATGGAATATTTATTCTCCATGCCCAGCCCGGCCAGCACTCCAAACCACAGCCAGAGTTTCTGGTTGCCACTTTTGATGATGCGCACAACCACGTAAGCACAGCCCATCCAAAGCAGCGGCTCAAAGATGTTCATGGTCAGCAGGTGGGCCATCACCACGTAAATGCCGGCCAGCGCAACACTCAGGGCGGCGAGCCCTTGCGCAAATCGCCCGCCGCCGAGTTCACGCGCAATCAGCGCTGTCAGCCAGACAAGGGCTGCTCCCGCCAGGGCGGGGAGAAAGCGCAGAGCCCAAAGCGACGTGCCCAGCGTGTGCACCGTGAGCCACGCGACCAGCGCAATCATGGGAGGCTGATCGACATAGCCGAAAGCCAGGTGGCGCCCACAGGCAAGGTAATAAAGTTCGTCCCGGAAGTAGCCGTAACGGCCGGCCGTCAGCATATGGGCCAGAAAAGTGGCGGCTGCGATGTAAAATACGATCGCCGTGGCACTGGTAAAAGGCCCAGGCTGGCCGGAGTTGCCAGCTCCTGCGGCGGCCTCGCTCGGGATCGGCTGCGTGCGGGCCATTGTGAACTCCTCGCTCTCAAATCGACCATCCATAATGCCACGCTCCAGGCTGAGTGGAAACAAATTCTTGCCATGTTTGGCGGAGTTGCTGCGCATCAGTTCCTACCGGGCTTTCGTTTCCAGTTTTCACGTTGCAGCGTCTCTGACGTGTCGCAGGAAAATCTTTTTTGAGAGGTTGCTGAAAAAGCCGTAGCGGCGGGTTGGATATCTGTTGCGCAACCCGGGTCTGATCCATTTGCTGAGTTTATCTGCTTGACGTGTCTCTTAAATACGTTCAATCTGGCCTGTTCAAACCGAATAAAGGGGTTGCTCCCATTGGTCTTAAAGCTATGTTGGCTTTGCCGGGGGGCTGATTCGCTAAATAGTTTCTGTGCGGGCACATTACCAGCGTAAGATCACTCTCACGTGCGCTGGATTTCTCCAGTAGAAAGGAAATTGCGTGGGCCTAATCTTCTGTTTCCTCAGTGCATTGGCCTTTGGACTGCTCGCCTGCATTTCTAAAGTCGCGGAGCAGCGGAATTGTGCTGCCTCGGCGCTGGTTGTCTCGTTGTTTGGCTGGGCAACATTAGCGATGCTCGCCCAGACCTTTTCGCTCGGTTCAGGATTCAAAGTCCCATTCAAGGTCGTTCCTGTAGCGATTGCTTTTGGCTTCTGCGCGTCTGTCGCCTACTTTGCGTTTCAATCCTCGATGAAAATCGGAAAGATCACGGTCGCATGGCTGGTGATGAATCTCTCCGCGGGTGCTCCTGCTGTGGTTTCGATCTGGGTTTACAAGGAGAGGCTTACGCCGGTCAAGATCGTAGCGTTCAGCCTTGGGTTTGTATCCATTCTTTGCCTTTTCTGGGGACAGCAAATGGACCAGCGTGCAGCAAGGGATCTCAAAGAGAAAGGGGAATAAACGCCATGTGGTTTCTGCTGATGATCATTATCCTCCTCACAAACGGCATGAGCGCCTTTGGCCTGAAGGTGATTGCCGGCTGGGGTCTTCCAGGGACAATCAAGTTTCCTTACTTGACCATTTGGTATGCGGCCGGGCTGGCTATCATCGGGGTTCCGATGCTCTTCAAGGGCGTGCGGCTCGGGCGGCGCGAAATCTTGTGGGGCGCGCTGATGGCGGCACTCAGCGTAGCTGGCCAGCTCGCAATGGCTGTGGCTCTTGATTCCAAAGTCCCGGGCAACGTCGTGTTTCCAATCGCACTCGGTGGGTCGATTTTTATCGTCGCTTCGGCTGGCGTGCTCTTCTTTGGCGAGCGCATGAATCGGCTGACCGTCATCGGAGTCAGCCTTGGATTCCTGGCTGTTATTCTGCTGGGCATGTCTGGATAGTAAATCCGGGGGAAAGAGAATGAGAGGAGACGAAAATGTCAGATGAAAAGAAGGAAATCATCCTCATTACACGAGCCGACGACATGGGTTATACCCATTCAGGGAATCTCGCCATTTTGGACTGTCTCCGTAAGGGCATCATCCGGTCTGCGGCAATTCTGGTAGTTTCTCCCTGGTTTGAAGAAGCAGCTAAGATGGCGCGAGAATATTCCAATCTTTGCTTTGGTGTACATCTTGGGATCATAGGAGAATGGAGGGGTTACCGGTGGCGGCCGGTTTTGCCTTATTCCGAGATCCGCAGTCTGGTGGATGAGGACGGATTCCTCTGGAGGTCCCCGGCTGAATTCTGGGGGCACAATCCTGATATGGCCGAGCTCGAGAAAGAGTTTCGCGCTCAAGTGGAGCTTGCCAGGAAGTATGGCGTCAGGGTGGACTACATCGACACGCATTACATCATGCCTTACGACCCCAACTTCCGCCCCATCGTCGAACGCATCGGCAAAGATTACGGAATCCCCGTTTCGTGCCTTCTGGGCGAGCACGAACTGGATGATTTTGGAATTTATTCAATCCCTCCTGAAGATAAGGAAAAGGCGCTGGCGGCGATATTGGAAGGTCTCGAGCCTGGAGTCCACTTGTTAATTGGCCACCCTGGCTATCCTTCACTTGAGAATGAGGCCTTGGTTCATTTCGATCCCAAGGATGTCCAGATGCTGGGCGTTGGCAGGCTTCGAGCCGCTGAAACTCTGGCGTACACCAGCCCTCGAATCAAGCGATTGGTCGAGAACCGCGGCATCAGGCTGATGAGCTACAGGGAGTTTTGCAGCCGGTAGGATTCCCATGCCGGGTGGTGCGCGGTGGGATGGAACCGAAGGCATCTGGTTGCCGATGGATTCTTCCATCCTGCGAAGTCCGCGATCGGACTCAACCGGCATCGCAAACCAAATGTTGTTCGACAGCACTTGGTGCGTTTGAGAGCAAACAGGATGATTGCTCGCGGGCCAGACGAATGCTTTGAACGCGTGCGGGGCATGAAATCGCAGTATGCTGCTCGGGTGACAGAAAGCGGCTGGAGTATCCCCGCCAGGGTTCAGCACAGCCTGTTGAGCAATCATCCCTTGAAAAATCAGAAGGGAGCATGCAGCGCCCCATGAAAAGACTTGCTGGGAAAGTTGCGATTGTTACCGGCAGTGGGAGCGGAATTGGGAAAGCAACAGCGAGGCTGTTTGCCGGGGAGGGGGCCAAAGTCGCTCTCGTGGATTGTGATGAAAAAGCTGTTCATGACGTTGAAAAGGAAATCCTAGCAGACGGTAATGATGCAACCTCGTGGGTGGTTGATCTTTCCGATGCAATTGAAGCTGAGCGGACTATTCTGTCCATAGCTGAACGCTACCATGAGACCGATATTCTGATAAATAATGCCGCCAGGTGCGATGTGCGGTCGCTCGACAAAATGACTGCGGAAGAATGGGACGCAACTCTTGCCACGAATGTCAGAGCCTACTTTGTCTGTGCGCGGACGGCCGCTCGCCAGATGAGCAAGCAGGGTGGAGGCAGTATCGTCAATATTGCGTCAGTGCAGCGAACGATTTCGGAGGCCGGTTCCGCTGCGTACGCCGCTTCAAAGGCCGGGGTTTATCAGTTGACACGGAGCCTGGCGATTGAACTCGCTCAACAGAATATTCTGGTGAACTCAATCAGCCCCGGGTTTATTCGCACACCGATGTCGATTGTTGATGGTGTCGACGAAACCACAACTCCACGATTTAGCACCTATTACCTGGAATCTGGGCGCATTCCGCTCAGGCGTGCGGGACTTCCGGAGGAAATTGCCGCAGCGGCTCTTTTCTTCGCCTCGCGAGAGTGCGGTTACGCAACGGGATCCGACCTGATTGTAGACGGCGGGCTTACAATCACATTGTGATCTTGTCGCCATCCGAAAGTTGCTTGTTCGCCAAGCGTCTCATTGGCTGCCTCATGATTTCGCCGTATTGCCATAAGGCCTGGCTACTGAATGCTTCAGCTTCGGGTCTAATAATGGCATAATTTCGTTTTGAAAGGCTGACTTAAATGGTAATCACCGACGTTGAAGCGATTTATGTGAGGTTGCCCCGGGTTGAAGAACGATGCGACAGCGGACAGGACGCCTTGATCGTCAAGGTGCATACTGACGAGGGCATTACCGGCATCGGCGAAGTCGATTCGGCGCCCCTGGCGGTCCAGGGAATGATCCTCGGTCCGTACTCGCACACCACCTCTTCGGGTCTTAAGCATCTTCTGGTCGGCGAGGACCCGTTCGCCACGGAGCATCTCTGGAATAAAATGTACCGCGCCAACATCTACGCGGGCCGCTTCGGAATCGGGCTACATGCCATGAGCGGAATCGACCTGGCCTTGTGGGATATCAAGGGCAAGAAACTCGGCCTGCCGGTCTGGAAACTCCTCGGCGGCGGATTTCGGAAGTCGATTCGCTGTTATGCCAGCGTACTGTTTGGCGATACTCCTGAAGAAACGGGTGAGATCGGACGCCGGCTTGTCGGCCAGGGATTCACCGCGGTGAAGTTCGGTTGGGGACCGATGGGGCAGAACGCGGCTACGGATGCCGCATTGGTGCAGAAGGCCCGAGCCGGCCTCGGAGGCACAGCCGACCTCATGGTTGATGCCGGCCTCGCGTGGGATGCCAAGACCGCAATCCAGAGAGCCGAAGTGTTTTCGCAATACGATATTTTCTGGCTGGAAGAACCGCTGGCTCCGGACGACTACGAGGGATATCAGAAACTGACCCAGGCAACCTCAATCCGCATCGCAGCCGGCGAAGAGGAAAGTGGCCGGAGCACCTATCGCAACTTGATTGAAAAAGGAAAGATCGATGTTGTTCAGGTTGATCTGACTCGATGCGGAGGGTTCACTGAAGCGATGAAGATTGCCGCCCTGGCGGCCGATTACGGCCTCCCGGTAGCAAACCACGGATTCACCACCTACATCAATGTTTCCGCAGCGCTTCACTGGCTCAATGCCATTCCCAATGCGTTGATCGCGGAATTCGTCACGCAGGAAAACACCAACTTACGGGAACTTCTAACTCGGCAGAAAATCCGTGCAAAAGAAGGATATCTGGAAATTCCCCAGGCGCCGGGCCTGGGCATCGATCTGGACGAAGACGCTGTCGCCCGCTTGCGCGTCGCTTAGTTTGCTTCGAAACCTGCTTGCCTTTGCTACGCAGGCTGGCCGCCCCACGCTTCGTTGAAAAATCGAAGCCAGTTGCCGTGCATCACACCCTGGATGTCGCTTTCGGAATATCCCCTCTCTTTCAGCAGCGGGGCAAAGTTTTGAAGGTCAGCGATGGTTTCAAGGTCGCTTGGGGCCTGCTCTTTTCCAAATCCTCCGTCCAGGTCGCTGCCAATCCCGGCATGCGTGGCGTCCCCTGCTAACTGGCAGACGTGGTCCATGTGTTCCGTCACCATTTTCAGCTTAACCAGGCTGTTGTCCGTTTCGCCGGGCACGTAGCCCGGGTACAGCATCCAGGAGTCCATGACAGCGCCGATCACGGCGCCACGCGCAATCAGCGCCCGAAGTTGTTCGTCTGAGAACTGGCGGTCACCCGGAACAAGCGACCGGCAATTGTTGTGGCTGGCAAGCACCCTGCCGTGGAACGTGTCCAGCACCTGCCAGAATCCCTTGTCGGTCAAATGCGTAACGTCCACGATCATTCCTAACTGCTCGAACGCCTTCAGCAACTCAAAGCCCCTCTCTTTCAGCCCGCCCGAACTTGACGTGCCGTGAGCGTAAATTCCGACTCCGTAATGCGAAAGCCCGACCACTCGCAATCCTTTTTCCCACCATCGTGTAGCGTCGTCCGGCGAAAGAATAGGATCAGCCCCTTCCATACTTAAAATGCAGCCGATGGCTTCTCGCGAACCCCTGTTCCAGGCCTCAAGATGGCTCTTGATGTCAGCCGCATTTCTCAACATCCTGAGCTGTCCCCGCTCTTCCATGATCCGGTAGTAGTTCCTCTGCCCATGGCCCATGGCGGACGCGGCCTCCTGGCTTCGGTAATCAAGCAGCGGATCGTTTATTGAGGTCGAACGGGCCAGGATGGTGGTCAGGCAGACCGCCACCTCGCCACGGCGCATTTCCGGAAAGCAAACCACATTTCCACCTCGATGGCGGCCCGGCACACCAGCTTCCGATCGCCGGATCTCCTCCACCGGCAGCGTCAGGTCGCGATTCCAGTTCAACGCATTCCAGGCCAGATCGAGATGTGAATCCACAATAATCATTCCAGACCCCCTTCACGGTACGTCGACATGCCAGCAAGCCCCGGCTTCAAGCCAGCCATTGCAGGTGTGTTCCTTTTCGGCTGAGTTCTCACTTCTGCCCTTCCATTCCGAGTTCTTGCCGAAAACCACGATCATATACCGTTTCAATCCCGCTTGTAACGGGCAGCGCGGACTGCCGTTTGTGCGGTGTGCAGGTTTTCTCGTCAAATTCGGTGGCACGCGCGTCGCGCTGTTTGCGACGTGAACGGTGAAGCAGAAGCAGAATGTGCTTGACAAATGTCGGCTAGTGTGATAGTCTTTTTAAGCTTCCCTGGGCGATGTGCCGCCAGTGGCCTATGGAGAAACGATGCCGGGAATGGGTGCAAACTGGGCCAGGAGATTGTACGAGTCGTTGCCGGAACACGGAACAGAACCTTTCAAAACATGCCCAGGCAATGAGACAAATGGGACAAAAAACATCTATTTTTGCAAAACGAACCGGAGAAGTAACTGAAAACAAAGGGTCGGGGTGCAAAAACGAACCGGAACGAACCTAAAAACGAAGCGGGCCATGTTGTTGAAAACAAATGAAGGCCAAAAAAGCGGAGTGCACAAATCACGGCACTGTTTCGAGGGCGATAGCTGGCGCCAGTAATCCGCAATCAGGCCGGAGCCGAAGGCCCCGCGCCTTCCCCGCCCTGCTCCTGCGAGGCTACACTGCCCCACCCTGTCTATTGCTTCGCGGGCACCGGTTCCACATAGTCCGACTCGGTCACGGTTGCCGGCGCCGCCAGGTCATTCAGCATGCTCAGGTCAAAATCTTTGTAAAAGTCGAGGCAGAACATATCCGGCACGCGGTCAGACCGTACCTGCTTTTCAAGAATGTAATTCAGGCTGTGCATTCCCCGGTGGATGGTGATGCTCCCGAACAGGTGCGGCTCCAACGCACCGGCCACCAGCGACACGACCTGCATGCGATAGCCCGCGCTTTCAAGTCTCAGCCGCGAAGGGCGCCATCTCTGCTGCGCCCACCTGGTGATCCCGATCAACTGGGCTGTCTCCAGTCCCAGCGCTGGAGTGTCTACCGCCGTCAGCATATAGCCGAGGCCCTCCAGGTCCTGCTCCCGGGGATTGTCGTCTCCGGTAAAAAGTATCGAGAGCACCAGCACCTGTTCGCCACGGTCGATGAGGCCCGCGACCTCCGGATAGTGGTCCCACACTTCCGCGTCCGCGCCCTTCCGGCCGCCATCGTTCAGCACGATGGTCATCGGCGCGCCCTGGGCCGTCCAGGTGGATTTCGCCCAAACCCCCGTGGCGCTCAGGCCGTTGCTCATGCCGAACCGGAACGAAACGGATTCGATGGTGCTGTGGTTCGTATCCGCCACGTACCACGGATGCAAAACCCTGACGGGCTTGTAATGCACAACCTTGGTGAGTTTCGCTCGCTCGGATTTGGCCCACGCCGTCCTGGCTGCTTCGCCGGTCGGGACAGGCTGGTGATGGATTTCGGAAGCGAATTTCTTCGCCAGACCCAGGATGGTCAGGTTGTTGGCCGGAATGCCCGCAGCCAGGCCGCTGTAACTGGCGACGTACTGCCCTACCGGAATCTCTTCGGGCTTCGAGGGAAGGTGGAACCATTTGGAGAGAAAACGGTAGGTTTGTTGGCGGTTGTCTCGCGCGTAGTTGTGCGCCGAGACCTGGGTGTCCTCATGGAACTGAAAGGCATCCTCCCTCCCGTACAAGCGGAAGAAAGGCTTGATGGCATCGTAGATGTCAGGCTTGACCAACGGCGCCCGGAAGCAGCAGGAATCCTCTGCGTTGTTGATCTCGAGCGTCGGACGTGGCGCAAGCAGGGCAACGAATGTCTGATAACCCCGGCCGTCCAGCAAGCCTGGGGCAAGCTGCTCATAGTCTCCCGGTTCCCCCGGCAACCGTTCCAACCTCCCTTCGAGCGACGCGAAGCCGGCCACGGGGATGGATGCGTCAACCCGGGTGTCGAGCGAGCTGAGCATAAGGGTCTGCCAGCCGCCGCCGGAGAGGCCTGTGACCGCAATTCGATCACGATCCACGTGCGGATCGTTGTACAGATAGTCAAGCCCCCGGCGCATCGCCAGATAGAACAGGCCCACGCCGCTGACGCCCACCAGGTCAAGGTCCGCTCCAAAATAATGCTCGTTCCCTTTCAGTCGCAGTTCACCCATGCCCACAAAGGCCATGCTGAGAGCGACCATGCCGCGCAGGGCCTCGTTGATGCACAATTTCTGCTCAAACGGCATGGATTTTCCAGTCGGAAAGTGGCCCAGCACATCGAGCACGGCCGGGAGTTTGCCCTCCAGATGCTCGGGTTCATACAAGACGGCTGTGGAGTAAAAACCCGGAACAATCTCGTACCGGAACTTCTCAGCACGGTACCCGGCCCCGGCGGGCACGGGGACAGCCCCCACGTCTTCAAACCGGGGCGGAGCCTCCACCCATGCTTTCGGCCAGCCGTGATAGATCACGTCATCCAGGACATGCTGGCGAATTCGCTGAGCTTCCGCAGTCCATTGCCCGGCGCTCGCGGGATGGGGAAGTTGGGGCGCATGAGCCATCAGAAACTGTTGCAACTGATAGGTAACAACGTCAGACGGCTGCAATCGCTTCGGCAGAAACTCGTCCACCATACTCTGGGTGCTCTGACCAGCAGCGACCGTACTTCCCAGCAAAACAAACGCGATCAAGAGGTATTTGGATTTCATGGATTCTCCGGCACCAACGGCATTAAACACTTCCTCAGCCTGGGCAGACTGACCTGGCTTTCCTGGTCTGCAACAATCGAGTCCGGCCTGTGCCGAAACCACGTCGATCGTGCGGTTACAACCAGGAAGACGACAGCCGGCGCGAATAGAGGCTCGTCCACAGCCACAGACTCCGTAATCGCATGGAGTTCTTTCTATTGGGGCAAGATACTAGGTGAGTTGGCAGGTGTCAACCTGGAAGGTCCTTTGCAGAATACGGCCACGCCGCCATGCCAGGGCACGTTCAATCCAGCGGGATCAGGGGAAGATTTGCGTGGGTGTCGGTGCAATACGCAGGAGCGCCCGCAAGCGGCCCACCAGGTCATTTATCAGGCGGTTTCGGGGGATCTGAAGCAGAAAGTAGCGCTCCACCAGGTCAAGAGTTCTATGATCGTCGACCTCGCCGGTGATGACCAGAACCCTCCCTACCAGGCTGGGGCGTATGTCATGAATGCCGGAAACAACTTCTTCGGGTGGAAGGCTGGAACTTCGCAAATCAAGCAGGACTGCGTCGAAGTCCCTGCGGCTGACCATGGCCAGCGCCTCCTGACCGTTGGCCGCCACTTCCCCCTGGCAGCCCAGTTTCTTCAGCAGGATACGCACGGCTTCGCCAACAGCGGCTTCTTTCTCAATAAGCAGGACTCGGCGGTGGCTGGCCGCAGGCGCCGCTATCGGTTCAATTTCATGTTGGGGTCCATCCTCAGGAAGGGCGGATTGGAACCATGTTGCCGGCATTGCCAATAGCCACCCTTTCCCCAACCAGATTCGCAAAATGATAAAGGATGACAGTAAGTTTCATTGCCGATTGTCGCTCGCGAAAATGGAAGGCATAACGCATTGGGAGGATGAAAAGAAGCAAATGAAAGTAGCCAACAAGTGTCTTCTCCTGCCATGAGAGGCTACGTCGTTTGGGATTCCCGTTCGCAACAAGGTATCTAAGAGTAAGAAAGTCACATCTCAATGCCAGACTCATCTGGGAATAGCTCATGGGAGCTTTGGCTGATAGCGCCTCGCGCAGACGAGGGAATTCCAGGTCAACAACTCCGAGCACATCCTTAAAATAAGCCCGGCTGAACTCGCGACGCAGAATCTTCTCGCAGAGAGTTTGAACGTAGAAGAAAAATAGGGCAGTCGACAGAATCAGGATCGCGATAGATGAAATCATGTGCATGTGCCTTACTTGAAAATCAGTTCCTCCTCATCCTCAGCATGATCTTAAACCGTCAGGAGCGAAGCAGCAATGTTACGGTAGTACCATAAGTGAGCAAAATCATAGAACCTAAGTAGTGGAAATCACTATTTAACAGGGAGAAATTCCCTGTGTTATTAGAAAGTTATTATCTTTTCTGAGCATTTGGAAATGACGAATGTTGCTGGGCAAGGGTTGACAAGCGCAAGGCCTTTTTCTATTGCGGACTGCCGTTTCGTTGAGCTGACCAATGCACGGAGTTTCTCTCCAGGCATTGGGATGCCCGCTGTCCGGTCAGGCGGTTTTCGCGCTGCAGGCGTTGCCGGCGCAAAGAACAGCTCACGTGTTCGATCCGCTTCGCCTGTGGAAGAGCATTTTGATGCCGTACCGGGGCCGCAATGTGAGCGAGGGCAAAATTTCAACGTGTGCGTCCGGAGCCAATTGAAATCGAAACCGCTTCGCGATGGCCGCCAGCAGGAGCACGGCCTCCATTGTGGCAAACGAGGCCCCAATGCATTTGCGCGGCCCACCGCCGAACGGGAAATAGGCAAAGCGTGGAAGATTCCCAGGCTGCGAAAAATCGTTTTCCCATCGCTCGGGCATGAAAGCCTTGGGGTCATGGAAAAACCGCGGGTCTCGATGCGTAATCCACTGCATCATAAAAACATTGGTTCCGGCCGGCAACCGAAAATCCCCGACTTCAAACTCCCGCAGAGCCTTGCGACCAATGCCCCACGCAGGAGGATAAAGCCTCATGGATTCCTTGATCACTGCGTCCGCATACCGCAGCCTCGGGATATCGGCAACCACGGGATCTCGCGCGCCCAGCACATCACGGATTTCGCTGTGCAGCCTGGCCTCAGCTTCAGGATGCGTGGCCAGCAGATACCACGTCCAGGACAACGCTACCGCTGTTGTCTCGTGACCGGCGAGAAGGAGAGTCATCATTTCGTCACGCAACGCGCGCTCGCCCATTGGACGCCCGTCCGCATCACGCAGGCCGAACAAGGTACTCAACAGGTCATTCGAACTCGAGGGATTGGAACGACGTTCGCGGATAATAGAGTAGAAGACCTTATCGAGCAACCGGATCCCTCGCCGCAACCGGAAGCTCACTGGTAACGGCAGAAACTCCGGCAACACAAAGGAGAGATTGGCATGCCAGGAAAATTCTTCCATCATCCATTGCAGGCCTCTTGCCACATCAGAGGCCAGTCCCATCACACTGGCGCCGAAAAGAGCCCGTGTGACGATTTCGAGCGTCAGGTGAGTCATCTCTGCGTGAATGTCCCGAGTCTCACCATCTTTCCATTGGTCCGCCGTGTGCGCGGCGCACTCTGCCATCACCTTTCCATATTCGGAGATGTTTTCGTGATTGAAAGCCGGCTGGACCAGCCTTCTCTGCTGGCGCCAGACTTCCCCTTCAGCCGTCAGGAGCCCCTCACCCATCACGCGCACAAGCACACGGTAATCGCGCGATTTCACGAAATTGGACTGGTTGGTAACCAGCACATATTCGATGTAATCGGGATGCGTAAGCAGACAAATGGGGGAACCGAAGAACCGAAGGAAAACGGCATCGCCATATTCGCGAGCACAGTGGCCGAGAAATCCCATCCAGTCGTGGGCCAGGTCCAGGGCATTTCCGGCAAGGAGCCGCCCCGGAGGTCCTGGTGGCAGTCTTAGAGCCAGCTTTCCGTGCGATGTCCTCAAAGACACAATATAGTAATTTTAGTCCAGGATTACGCCCGAACACTTCAAGGTTTCCGCTCTTAGCCTTGAGGTCTACAGCAGAATTTGAAGATCCGGTGGCAAGAACCATATCGAGAGATGGTTACACTGACACGCCAAACAAACTCTTTCGCCGCAATTGTGCAATGCCGCACTTCAACAGGAGGTGTTTCTGCCGGAAGGAAGGGAACGGCTATCGGTGCCGCGCGCCGTTTGGCTCTGACGGCGTCCAGTCTCTTCCCCGTCACCGGCGGGGAGGCGCGCAGGATAGTGCGTGGCATGAGTCGGACTCCGTCAGGGCCGTCCCCTTTTTCGTACTTGTTTCAAGTCTGATGAATTGCCATAATGTCTGGTGCTTTATCTCTCCAGAGAGGAATGATGGGATCATTTCCATCTCTTAGAAGACAATGGATAGCCGGTAGCGAGTCGCAGCGAATTGAGCGAATCCTCGCGACCACGCGGGCCATTCTCGCGCTGGCATCGGTGTTTGTGATTTGGGTCGATCCCACTGAGCCTCGCCATTACACCACAGTGGTGTACGGCCTTCTGGCTCTCTTTCTCTTTGAAGCCATAGGCGTGCTGGCCCTCGTTCGGACGCAAAGGACTTCTTCTCCCACGTTCCGCCTGGCAGTTCATTCCATCGACGTCCTATGGCCCGCCCTTATTTCCATATTCACAGCGGGCCCAAACAGCCCCTTCTATCTCTTCTATACCTTTGTGCTGCTGGAAGCCGCCTATCGTTGGGGATTGCAGGCAACTCTATTAACAGCCATGGCCTCGACAATCCTTTACATCTCGCAGGCATTCTTCACTGTCGCCCATGGATATGCTCTCCCCTCGCTGTTCAGAGGGTCGTACAACCTGAACTCTTTTGTGATGCGCGGGATTTATCTGCTGATCATGGGTTACTTGCTGGGGTATCTGGGCGAAGAGGAGAAACAACTTCGCGAAGAAACGGCTTCCATCAGCAAGGTCATTATGAAGGCGCGCGCTGAAGTTGGCATGCGCAACACCCTGGAATCTGTGTTCGAGGAAATCTTTAAGCTCTTTCGGACCCGCCGCGCAGCGCTTGCGGTCCTTGACCACAACTCTGGTCGTGCCTTCGTCTGGGACGTGGAGCAACAGGAACCGGAACATAAAGTCAGCTTATCCACGAGAGAGATCCATTCGCAGCAAGGCGAACAAAGCCTCTTTGAAACACCCGGCCACGTCTGGTATGCTACACGCGATCGCAAGGACCATGACGGCGCGAAATACGAGATCTACGCTCTGGATGAAGAAGGCAGAAGGCTCTTCGACGAGGCTTGGTCACCGCCTCGAGAACTGGTTGGGGATAAAGAGGTGCGTAGGTTCCTGGGGGTACGCTCCATATACGCAGATGAATGGTCGAGTGTCCTGCTGCTTTTTGCACCCCACGTTCAGCCGAACAGCGAGAGCGCCGTACGGTTTCTGCGGGCAGTCTCGCTGCAGGTGAGTCCTGCCATTTACTCAGCCTTCCTGACATCACGGCTGCGATCAAGGGCAGGAGCTATCGAACGGGCTCGGGTGGCACGAGAATTACACGACGGCGTCATCCAGTCCTTGATAGGATTGGAAATGGAAGTCGATGTCCTTCGCCGGCAGCCTGATGCGTCCCAGGCAACGATAGTGGATCGCCTGGTTCACATCCAGCGTATTCTTCGCCAGGAAGTCCTTAATCTGCGCGAACTGATGCAGCAGATGAAGCCGGTTGACATCCGTCCGGCCCAGTTACTGGACTTCCTGGTGACCATGGTCGACAAGTTCCAGCGAGACACCGGTATTTCAAGCCGGTTTGTGACAACAATGACAGAGGTTTCGCTGCCGCCACGTGTCTGCAACCAGTTGGCTCGCATCGTGCAGGAAGCACTTGTGAACGCAAGAAAGCACAGCAGAGCCCAAAGGGTACTGGTGCAACTGGGACAGCAAGATGGACGGCTAAAGCTGGTTATCGATGATGACGGACGTGGGTTTGACTTTACTGGACGACTTAATTTGAATGAGCTTGACGCCATTCGGAAAGGCCCGCTGGTAATAAAGGAAAGAGTCCGCAACATGAACGGTGAACTTGTTATAGAATCAATGCCCGGCAAGGGTTCACGCGTCGAAATCAGCCTGCTGAAAAATACATATGGGTAATCCATCACAATCCGTCCGAATTCTCGTGGCCGACGATCATCCTATCTTCCGCGATGGTCTTCGCAAACTGCTCGAGGCAGAAAAAGACTTCAAGGTGGTCGGCGAGGCCGCCGATGGCGGTGAAGCCGTTGCGATGGCCCAGCAACTCAAGCCGGATATCCTTCTCCTCGACCTGGCCATGCCTCGTGTCCCGGGCCTGGAGGCAGTTCGCGAACTGGGGAATTCAGTTGAGGCTATAAAAATTATCGTGCTAACCGCAGCTATTGATCGTGAACAGATCGTGGATGCGCTGCATCATGGCGTTCGCGGCGTCGTCCTCAAGGAATCAGCGACGGAACTACTGCTCAAGAGCATCCGCTGCGTCATGGCAGGTCAGTACTGGGTGGGACGTGAAAGCGTATCTGATCTTGTAAGAATTGTTCGTGATTTAACAACCATTCCGGAACAGGGAACGCGGAAAAGATCATATAACCTCACCCCGCGCGAGCTTGACATCATCTCATCCATCGTCGCCGGCTACACGAACAAGGATATCGCAGAGAAGTTCAGCATCGCAGAGCAAACCGTCAAGCACCACCTGGGGAATATCTTTGACAAGCTGGGCGTTTCAAACCGCCTGGAACTGGCCCTGTTTGCCGTCAACCACCACCTCGTGGATGACGAATGAGTTCCACCTCCTGCTTTATGACATGGCCGATTCCACTTTTTAGCAAGAAATACGTCCCCGTCCTCTGGCCCCTGCAGGTCGCCCGTCGATAGACCCTTTTCATGACCCAGGTAAGAACGGGCTCAACCAAGAGCACAAGGTTGCAAAGGTTCACAACTGAATGTGACGAAGATCACAGTACATGGGGCCGAAGAGTTGTACAAGAAACTTAACATTTGTGGCACGACTTCGTGCGGAAGGAGGCATTGGTTGAGCATTAGCATTGGGCTTGACATAGGGGCTGTCAGTGTCAAGCTTGCGGCTATGGGTGGGCCCACCGATGATCTGCTCTTCAGAGACCTCACTGAAAACTCGAAGGGGTTCTTCAGGGGCGAATTCCCGGACAACAGCCCGGTTTCCCATCGGCCACTGGTGCTCTCGAGTTATCGCCGAACGGAGGGGAACCCTGTTCAGACGGTAGACAACCTTCTGAGGGAATTTTACGCGCGGATTCCGGAAGCGCTGGTCAGGGGAATTTGCGCTACCGGGTCAGGGGGGCAGCTTATCGGGAACATACTTGGCAGTCGTGTCGAAAACGAGTTCCGAGCGATTGCACGGGGAGTTCAAACGCTTCATCCGGAAATCCGGACAGTATTTGAGATGGGTGGACAAACATCGAAATACATGCGGCTTACTCCATCTGCAGACTTGAAATCCGTGGGAATCATCGATTACGAGGCAAGCGGAGAGTGTGCAGCTGGCACTGGTTCGTTCGTCGATCAACAGGCGTCGCGGCTGCGTTACTCGATTGAGGATGTAGGTCCGGCGGCGTGCCGCGCATCGTCTGCCGCACGGATCGCGGGGCGCTGCTCCGTCTTTGCCAAAACGGACATGATCCACGCCCAGCAAAAGGGTTATACAACCGAGCAGATCCTGCGGGGTCTTTGCGAGGCTGTGGCGCGCAATTTTAAGTCGAGCATCGTGAAAGGCCGCCGCGTGACGCCCCCGGTGGTCTTTATCGGAGGAGTGGCTCTGAATCAAAGCGTCTGTTCTGCGCTGCGCGAAGTATTCAGATTAGCGCAAGGAGACTTGCTGGTTCCGGAACTTTACGCGTGGATGGGAGCCGTGGGCGCAGCCTTGCTTGAGGCCAATACCGGCAATAAGCCGGAATCAAGGCGCCGCACCCTGCGTCGGCAGGCGGGGATGCCCACCGAAAGCGCTACGGGCAGTGAGCCGCTCTCCATGGCCAACGTTCTTCTTCTGCGAAATCAGACCGAACAGGTTGTCCCCCCCCGGTTCGGGGAAACAATCCGCGCCTACCTGGGCATCGATGTTGGTTCGGTCAGCACCAACCTTGTGGCTATTGACGATGCGGGGAGAGTCCTGAAGGAAATCTATCTTTACACGGAAGGCCGTCCCATCGAGGTTGTGAGCCGCGGCCTGAAGGAAATCGAATCCCAGCTTGGCACTTCGCTCGACGTCCGTGGTGTGGGAACCACAGGTTCCGGGCGCGAACTGATTGGCGAATTAATCGGTGCCGACACTGTCAACGATGAAATCACGGCGCACAAAACGGGCGCGATGTTCGTCTCCGAGCAAATGGGCATGGAGCCAGTCGACACTATTTTTGAGATCGGCGGGCAGGATTCCAAATTCATCAGGCTCGAAAAAGGGGTTGTGGTTGATTTCACCATGAACGAAGCGTGCGCCGCCGGCACCGGATCATTCCTTGAGGAGCAGGCCGAGAGGATGGGAATCTCCATCAGGGAGCAGTTTGCCCGGATGGCGCTCGCCTCCTCAAGCCCGGCACGGCTGGGCGAGCGCTGCACCGTCTTCATGGAACGGGACGTCATGGCGCTGTTGCTGAAAGGATCGAAAGTAGGCGATCTTGCCGCCGGGCTTGCATATTCTGTAGCTCTCAATTATTTGAACCGGGTGGTGCGCGGACGTAAGATCGGCGACGTTATCTTCTTCCAGGGAGGGACCGCTTATAACGACGCCGTGGCCGCAGCCTTCTCGCAGGTTCTCTGCAAGCCTATCATCGTGCCGCCGCATAACGGCGTGATGGGGGCCATTGGCGTGGCGCTGATCGCCCGGGACCGCATGAGAGAGTCAGACCGCGTCAGCAGATTCCGTGGCTATGATCTTGGACAAGTTCAGTTCACGTCGCGCGATTTCGTCTGCCGCGCCTGTTCCAATTATTGCGACATCAAGGAGTTCACCATCGACGGGCAACGAACCTACTGGGGCGACCAGTGCTCGGACAAATTCCGCAAGCCCACGCACTCGGATCGAAAACCGGTTGTTGAAGACCTGATCGAGTATCGTGAAAAGCTCCTGGACTCTTACCTTTCATTGCCGCAAGACGGCCGTCCCACTGTAGGAATTCCGCGGGCAATGTATTTCTATGATCGATTCCCCTTCTGGAGCACTTACTTTCAAGCGCTCGGCTTTAACGTCATTATTTCCTCCCCCACGGATCGCAAGACAGCTACGACTGGTGCAGAGATGGCCATCGCGCAACCATGCTTCCCGGTCCAGGTTGCCCACGGCCATGTGGAGGAATTGCTGAGAAACAGCGTTGATTTCATCCTGCTTCCCAATATTGTCAACCTCGAGGCTCCCGAATCCATCGTCCCGTCGCATTTATGCCCGTGGAACCAAACTTTGCCTTTTGTCGTGCGGGTCGTACCGCAAGTTGAAGAGGCACAGGCGAAATTCCTTGCCCCGACGGTCCATTTCCGGAATGGACAAGATTTCGTGACAAAGGAATTATCCAGGTTCGCTCGCGAACTGGGCATTTCACCACGGAAGAGCAGGCTCGCCGTGGAGGAAGCATACGCTGCTCAACACGACTTCGATGGAGCGTTGCTCAGCAGCGGCGCGCTTGCGCTCGCCACGCTGAATCGGACCGATGAACCTGGAGTGATCCTGGTCGGACGCCCCTACAATCTCTACGATCGCAGCGTCAACTGTGACATACCACGCAAGCTGCGGAAGACCTACGGTGTGAACGTCATTCCCATGGATTTCTTGCCGCTGGACGAGGAAGACGTCACTGAGGTCAATGACAACATGTTCTGGAATTCGGGGAGGCGGATCATAGCGGCTGCGCTTATTGCCCGCCGCTCATCCAATATTCATCTGATTTACATCTCGAACTTCAAATGCGGTCCCGACTCCTTCATTAAGTCGTTTCTGAACCAGGCCGCGGGCAAGCCTTCGCTAGTGCTCCAATTTGACGGCCATTCGAACGATGCAGGTTTTATTACCCGTTGTGAAGCATATCTTGAAAGCAAAGGGATACTGAGATGTCCTACGCCCATCGTTGCAGGATGAACCGCGCGATTGATAGAAATCATCCGTTGTATGGTAAGGCGGTCTATCTGCCTGTCATGGGCGAAGGGGGCACGGAAATGTTCGCGGCCATATTCCGGCGTCTCGGCATCGAAACGCACGTGACCCCTCCGTCAAGCAAGCGAACAATTGAACTGGGCAGCAAAGTGACCCAAGGCGACGAGTGCTTCCCGAGCAAGGTGGTTATCGGCGATCTCCTCCAGGCCATTGAGCAGCCGGATTTCGATCCGGAGCGCGCAGTGTTTTTTCTGCCAACCTCCGATGGTCCATGCCGGTTCGGACAATATGTCCCGTACCTCAAAAACATCCTCCGGGACTCTGGATACGGCCAGATCGAGATCCTGTCCCCCACAGACAAGAACAGCTATGCGGGACTCGGTAATATCGTTACCGCATTTGCGCGCTTGAGCTGGCGCGGAATCGTGGCAACAGATTCGCTTCACCGGTTGCTGCTCAAGACCCGGCCCTATGAGACCGTGACCGGCTCCGCCGATGAGGCTTACCAGGAAAGCCTGCGGGACCTTTGCGAAACCATTGAGTCCAGCTGCGACAATGAAGACTGCCAGCTTCGAGCCCTGGTCGCTTGTCTGGAGCGGGCACGAGATCGTTTTCACGGCGTCCCCGCAAAATACGATCGCAGCTTGCCTCTGATTGGCATCGTAGGTGAGATCTTTTGCCGCCTGAATACGTTTTCGAACGATGATTTGATTCGTAAGCTTGAATCTCAGGGAGCCGAGGCCTCTCTCAGTCATGTCGCCGAGTGGGTCGGCTACACCAGTCTGGAAGAGGAACGCCAGCTTAGGATGTGTGGACAGACGCTGTCGTTGGAAATGTTGAGCGCTAAGCTGCGCACACACTTCCGCCGGGCCGATGAACATGCGCTGCTCAAGCCTCTGGCAGATGACTTCGAAGGGTATGAAGAACCTGAAGCGGAGGAAATCGTCAGCCTCGCGTGGCCTTACTTGCCGGCCACTGGAGTTGTGGGCGAGATGGTTCTAAGCGTAGGTTTAGTGGCCTACCACGCGAAGCACGGCGCCGACGGAGTTATTGATATCAGCCCGTTCGGGTGCATGAATGGGACGGTGAGTGAGGCCATATATCCGCGGGTCAGCCATGACTACAGCGGCATTCCAGTCCGCAGCTTCTATTTTGATGGCACGCATTCGGATTTAGGCCGCGACCTCGGTGTCTATCTTGAGCTCGCTCGCTCCTATCGTGAGAAAAAGCCCTATCCGCGCACCTATTCTTCCTGCTTTCGCCCACCGACCGCTCAGGAAGTTGCGCCAGATGGCCCTTCGGCGAGGGACGTTTCATTCAGCTCGCCCGCCCGCATTCTTCAAATATCAAATGGGATCACTTCTCAGAAGTAAGGACAGCGCTCAGAGCGCCGGCCAAAGTGACTCCCACACCTTGAATTCCGTGTGGAAACCCGACTCCTCTGCGCGAACCATCCGTCCCGAGGCAACATCGATTGTATGCTCGAAGATTCTTTTGCCGACATCCTCAGTGGTTTCGTCTCCATCGAGAATTGTTCCCGCATTAATGTCAATGTCGCCGTTGTATCTGGAAACGAAGTTGTTCGACCCGATTTTCGTTACCGGACCAAGCGCGCAACCGATCCCGGTTCCCCTCCCCGTGGTGAAAAGCGTGACTTGTGCACCGCTCAGAAAAAGGGCCGGGGTCGCAATGTGGTCATAACCTGGCGTGTAAAGCACATAAAGCCCTTTGCGGTCGCCTAACCACTCACCATATTCCACCAGGTCTTCGACCGTCGAAGACCCGCCTTTCGCCTTTACGCCGCTGGACTTTAGATAAATGTTGTAAAGGCCGCCCTTCTTGTTCCCGGGTGAGGGATTGTCCCGGAAATCCTCACCGAACATTTCCACATATTTTCGATAGCGCGTCAGCGCGTTCATCAACTTGCGTCCAACGGCACGGGTGCGGGCACGCTGAGCAAGATCCACCATCGCGCCGCCTTGCAGTTCAGGAATTTCCGGGAGAAACACCGCGCTGCCGGCCTTCACAAACATATCGGCAGCAACTCCGACGGCAGGATTGGCGGTCACCCCTGACCACCTGTCGGAACCGCCGCACTCCGTTCCGACAATCAACCTTGATATAGGAACCGGCTGGCGTACACTGCTGGCTGCCTTCTCAAGCAATTTCTCAACCATAGCCAGGCCTTTATCGACCGTCTTTCGGCCGCCGCCCGTCTGCTGAATGGTCAGGTTCATCACCCGCTGGTTGTAGCCTTGTATTTCGCTTTCGAAGATAGGCACAGAGCATTCCACACATGTTTTCCCGCACCCGAGATCGATGTAAATGGCGGCCCCGAGATTTGGATGGCGCAGAGTGTTCGCCAGGAGCCTGTTTAGTATGGTGACCGCTTGGCCTTCCGGCATGCCACAACCAGACTCCTGAACAATAGGAACCACGCCATCAACATTGGGGTATTTGTCCCTGGAGTAAATCTCTCGCATGGCACGAGTCGCAATTTCGCGGGCCTCAGATGCGGAACACATGCCCGAAGTCACAACGCCAACGTAATTGCGTACTCCCACGCTTCCGTCCGCCCGAACGAAGCCCTGAAAGGTTCGGGCCGCAAGGCGAGGGTCAATAGAAATTGGGGCCGGATTGTCGCGATAACGGACCTTCAGACGTGGCAGGTGATGATCGATATTGCTTTCGTCGATTGGGTCGCCCGCTCGAACAAGACAGGCGGCAAGGCCGATCGGATCGCCGAGGGAAATGAAGGGTTTTCCTTTCTCAATCTCCTTTACGGCAAAACTCTGCCCACTGCGAACACGACCCGTAAGAGTAATCGACTCACCGTTAAGCTGCAACCCTACGCCTTTCTCAAGAAAGTCCGTTTTCACAACGGCCACATTGTCTTTTTTCGGATGAATAACAATCGCAACGTCCTCAAGTTTCATAACTGCCATGCCGTGCCTACTCCTTTGATCTGTCCTGGTCGCCAGCCGATACCCGTCGTTAGGAAAGCGGTCGAGTGTCTCCAGGAACCATCACATGCTCAACGAACCTTCCCGACAAGCGTCCCGGGTGCAACAAGCCGCTTGCTGCCAAATCAGAGCGATAGAAAAACTATTCCTGATATTACACCTGACGCAGCCAGCTCCGTCAGCTTTAGACGAGACTCTTAAAATTGCGGGCGCCTTTATGCTAAACTCTTTTGAGTACGGATAGGAAACGGTTTCAGATGAAGGTGCTGCAAGTCCCTGTAACGTCGCTGGCCGAAGGGGGGATTCACACCGTCAGCCAACAGTGCTGTGTGCCTGTCTCGGGAGCTTTCGAGTGCAGAGAGAAACCTCGAGTGACGGGTCTTTACGTTCGAAGGTTGGTACAACTGAAATCGCTATTCCTTATTAACAAACTTGCTCGAACTCATTAGTGGGCCGTTAGCTCAATTGGCAGAGCAACTGACTCTTAATCAGTAGGTTGGGGGTTCGATTCCCTCACGGCTCACCATCTATCAATCTGATCCCGCAGGGGTTAAGCCTCCTTTCTCAGTCTCAGGCGCTTCGGGCGATTTTGCTTGGCAACCCGCCTCGGTACACGCTTTCCGCCCGGCCCGCTTAACAAGCAGGGGAGTGGTTCAGTTTCAAACCTTGGACCATACGGAAAGAGGGGAACTATTCCCCGTACTTCACCGAGCTTTGCTGTGAAGGGTATCCTCCGCCGATTGTGCTGACCTCGGCAGCGTTCGGCCCGACATCGACACTCCAATCGCTCATCGGTGCCAGAAAAAGCCGTTCAGATTTATCGTACTCACAAGGTGACGCTCGCGGTGGCTGTTGGTGTTACAGCTAGGCTGTGGAATGTTGGAGGTTTCGTTGCCCTCCTGCAGTTATATGAACGACGGAGGGCCGAAGGAGCGGCGTAAACCAATGCCCAAGAAAATCTATCCTGCGCGGGTTCTCAGGAAGCTGAGGACGAAACCCATACCGGAAGAGGCCAAGAAGTCCCAGGTGCAGAAAGGCTTGTCGAAGAAGCACCTATGCGTTCCAAAGATCCGAAGTAGCCCACGCGCGGTGCTTGCATCAAGTGGCGACCAGCCGTATATTGCGGATGGGACAGAATGTCTAATAAGGAATTCCGCATGGAGGCATGTCCGACTTCCGGATTGAGAAAAAGAATTCACGCACCCCTTTCGGCGGTCGCTTGGCTTTTGCTCGCGGTGGTGTTCACGTGCGCCGCTCGCGCGATCGCTGCGCCGAAACCACCACTCTGCCCGGCTCGAAGCTGTGGCGACTCGAAAGAGCCCGTCAGGTTGCCTCCGCAGATTTCCTCCCGAGGGACTGAACCTGAAACGCCTGGAAGCCCACGTGAGGGGCAACCAGCTACACGCACGTTTTCTTCCGCCACTTACGGCGTTTCCTTCCGTTATCCGGCAAGTGCAAGTCTGAAGGCAGGTAATGAAGCAAAGATGAGTTGGGGCTGGCTCGGCCCGGTCGAAATGGATTTCGTCCAACCTGGAGGCGTGTGGGTAGCGTCGGTGGAACTGCCGGCAAACTCCTATCCGAAGACGGACTTCGGCCTCGGATTCTTCAGCGTCACTGTGAACAACACGATTTCGGCTTCTGAGTGCGTTCAATTTGCCTATCCCACTCCGATCGCGCCCGGGATTCCGCAATGGCCGCCAGTGGCCGTGAGGCTGGGCGTGAACGAGCTTTTGGAGGAACACACCTTCGAAGGGGCGATGATGAAACAGGCTTCCGCCTACCACTACCACCTCTACGCGAACGGCGCCTGTTATGAATTCATCCTCGGCCTGGGAACCGGAGGTTACGGAGCCGTGGATGGAATCACGCAAGTTGATGCCGGGGCAGTATTCGAAAGGCTGAGAGAGATTCTTTCGACCGTCAAGATTCGTGAGGCAACTGTCCAGGTCGTGAAGACGCCGATTCGTGAATTTCGGGCCGTACCGCTGGGCGCTTCGGAACCACATTCGTTCCGCGTTTCGTGGGACGTCACCCAGAGCGAAGCAGGACCATTGTCACTTCATGTGAAGTGCGGGCTGGGCCTCAAACTCCAAATCGCGCAAACCAGCGGCGGAACCGAACGGCCGGCGGACTGCCAGAAACCCATTCTCCTATCCTCAAAAAGGGGCTTTCTGGTCCTGAGGTTTTTAGGCCCCCTCCTTGGGGAACGCCCATACGTTCATCAGAAATTCACGTTTTCGGTGGGAGGGACGCATCCTGTCTCCGCGAGCCGCATGGTTCTCTTGCCAACCTGGGTACGAATAGGTTACGTATTCTGCGGGGGAAATTTGCTGCGCCCAAACGGCCCGGTCGTTCTTGGTCGGGGTGGTCCCGTCCTCCTGAGCGGTAGCGGCTTTTTCCCCCTCAACACGGTCCGGATCGGCTCTACCCAGGTCAATGGGATGGGCTCGAATTATGGAAACTTCCTCTCTTTTGCGGTGCCCGAATCACAGCCCCTGGGGAAGGCTCATCTCGATGTCGTCAACGGCCTCGGCAAGAGCAACTCGATCGCAGTGGTTGTGCGCCCGCCCGTGCCGCCGCGCATAGAAAGCATCAAATGGAGCATCAACAAAAGCGGCAGCGCGTTCCGGCCAAAAACGCCTCGAAGCCCGTTCGAGGTTCAAATTCAAATCAAAGGGAGTGGCTTCCTCTCGACCAACGTTGTCTGGGTTGGTGGGCAGTCCGATATTGTTCAAAGCCATGATGGAAGCGATATCTCCTTCGACCGTTATCTCGCTCCATCTTTCCAACCTTATCCGGTGTTCATCGTCAACGCGCACGGGAAAAGCAAAGTCGCCACATTTCTATTTTTGTCGGGGAAGAATTAGTGGATCCGAGAATTCCAAGTACCCCACTTTGACGTGTAGTCGGCTCGTCGGAAGGTGGCCAACAAGGTACCCCAGCGGCCTTGTTTCAGGCACATAATCGGGCAAAAACTTTAGACTCATGATACCCGGCCTTCCTGCTCTAATCATAATGGCTGCCCCCACCCGGCTCCGACGCCTGAAGGTGATTTCTTAAGGGGGATGGCCTGCAACAGCATTAAGAACGCTCCCCGGCCATCGACCCGAAAGGCATTTGGCAATCGCGTATGATGCCACGCGTGAGGCCTACTTGGCCTCTGGCGCATTCTTTCCCGCGTGTCTTGCCAATCCGCCTTGGCATCAATCGAGAGAGCCGCAGTTTGGTACACGCCTTGGTAACCAGTACAAGGATGCTTCGGCTTGCACGGGTTGGAACTGACCCTCACGAGCCCCGCATAAACAGCGAGCCCTGGCAATGTCATGCAAGTTCATGTCAACTGTTACAAGTTATTGATTCTTGGTGAAATGCCAACCCTTAGTCCGTAGGCTAGGGTTCGGCCCCGCACGGCTCACCACTTAACGCTTTTCAGATAAATCGAATAGAGAAGATTTCGCCCGACGGCTTTTTGGTGGTAGATCTGGGCTGTGCCCATTTTGTGCATATCCAGCTTCCGGGACGCCCTCGCAAGGGCATCCGCCTGCGGATGGCAATACCTCTTGATTCGGGTTGGGAACGGGTCGCTGACGAGTCTGTAACAACGCCTTGTGAAGGCGGGCGGTCGCCTGCTGAAACACCTCCGTTATTATTGGCTGCTATTGACGGAGCGCCTCCTGGCGCGGAGGCTGTTCGGGAATCCAAGAGCGATTGCTTCGCTGTCTTTTCTCCCGCATCACTCTGCGTAGTCAGTTCATAGGGACCTCCATTGTCCATACCCCAGGTTACTCAACTCTCAGGGGCTTGTGGTTGGAAGCAAGGATACCTGGCCGTGCTTTCAAAGGGAGTCAAGGATGGCGATTGCCAGGTCGTGCCACGATTGCCCACATGCCGCCGAATAGTCCTGCGGTTCGTCATGGCTCTGGACTCGCTCGTGTTGGCATTACAGCACGTGGAAGAAAATCGTCTGGATCAAGCTGCTGGTGCACCAGGTTGCGGCAACAATTCAGGTCAAGGATTGAATCCAGCGGGAAGGATTGTTTTGCGCACTGTCAGGAGTCTCTCATTTCTTGATGACATGGGACAGAATCAGGCAAGGTCTTCATCAATAGCGGACAAACGAAAGCCAGCAGGAAGGCACGGGTGTGGACAGTAATGCCTGAGGCAATCTCCTCACTCTAGAGAAGACCCCAGGCGCAACCTCTCTTTGGGCTGAAACTCACGTCAAAAGTCAGCCAAACTGGACGACAACGTCAACGGTACACGTTGCGGGTCTTACGAGAGTGAGACTGACAGTTTCTGCGTTTTCTTCAGCTTTCACGCTTCTGCCCGAGGCAGTCGCTTTGATAAACCGCTTCCCGCTTTTGTAGACAGTAAGCGTGGTGGGGTAATTCTGAACAAGCTGCAGAGACAGCTTCAGGCGGCTCGTCATGGAGTCCCAGTGCTCGTCTTTCAATTCAACGCCGCCCATCGTAATGTGCCGGTCGGTCCCGATCAGTT
>JBJKQK010000009.1:0-71465 GCA_046705285.1 Terriglobia bacterium | reverse complement strand
CCATAATGCGAGCGATACGCCGTTTCGGGCCGGAACAGCCACGCATCCGACTGGGCTACCCTTGAATCCAGTTGGCGCAAGGGCGTGACATCGTCCAGGATCCAGATCGAGCGGCCATGCGTGCCGGCAATGAGGTCATTCCTATGGACGATCAGGTCGCGGATCGAAGCAACGGGAAGGTTCTGCTGCAGAGACTCCCAGTGGTTCCCATCATCAAAGGAGACGTACACACCGGTTTCAGTGCCGGCGTAAAGCAGCCCCTTGCGCACGGGATCTTCCCTTACCACGCGCACGAAGGCGCCGTCGGGAATTCCGTTGCTGATTTCCTGCCAGGTCTTGCCGCCGTCATGGGTTCGATAGATGTAAGGCCGGAAGTCGTCGAGACGGTGCCGGTCGACGGCGGCGTAGGCGGTGTTGGCGTCGAAGTGCGAAGCCTCGATCATGCTGATCTTGCTCCACGGAGTTAGCTCGGGAGGCGTGACGTTTTGCCAGGTCTTGCCTCCGTCGCGTGTAAGCTGGATGAGCCCATCGTCGGTCCCAACCCAGATTTCGTTCTTGTCGATGGGCGACGGCGCAATTGTGTAGATCACGCCGCGCCGGCCATCGCCGGTGTAATCGGCTGCTGTAACCGGGTCGAGATTCGGAGGAACACCCGGATGTTTCCGGGTGAGGTCGGGGCTGATGATCTGCCATGTCTCGCCGCCGTTGCGCGTCACGAAGAGTTTTTGCGTGCCAAAGTAGAGCGCACTCGGATCGCTCGGCGAGAAGACCAGCGGTAGCGTCCAGGTTGAACGCCAGACACCCGGATGAGCCAGAGTGGGAGTCACGTCCTGGTTCTCATGGGTGATCAAATTGTATTTTGTTACCCCGGTGCCGAACGACCCCCCGAAAACAATGTTGGGATTGAGCGGATCGGGTGCGATGTATTCACTTTCTCCCCCTGGTTCAATGGGATGCCAGGAAAACATGTTGATGCCACGATAGGGGCTGATGCTCAGGATCGCAAGCGAGCCCGAGTCCTGTTGCGAGCCATAGATCCAATAAAAGAAGCGGTTGTCGGTGGCGATGTGGTAAAGCTGCGCCGTGGGCTGGTTGTACCATGATGACCACGTCCGGCCGTCGTCCACGCTGATGACCACGCCCTGGTCGCTGGCCGTAATCATCCGGTCGGGATTTTGGGGATCAATCCAGACGCTGTGATAGTCATCGCCACCGGGCGAACCTTTGAGCACAGTAAAAGTCTTGCCGCCGTCTCGCGACCGATAGAGGGCTGTATTGGGAATGTATACAGTGTTCTCATCATTGGGGTCCACGGTCACCCTGCCGAAGTACCACCCGCGGCCCCAGAGGCGCCGTTCGTTATTGATCAGTTTCCACGTCTGGCCCGCATCATCGGAACGATAGAGTCCGCCATTTTTCGCATCGACAATCAGATAAATCCGCCGGGGATTGCTTGGAGCGACGGCGATTCCGATCCTTCCCAACCCTTGTGAAGGCAGGCCATGACCCGTGAGGTGTTTCCAGCTGTTGCCCCCGTCCGTCGATTTGTAAAGTCCACTGCCCGGGCCGTTGGACGGCGGGTAGACGCTCCAGGGCGGCCGTCGTGTCTGCCATAGAGACGCGTAGATGATTTGCGGATTGTCAGGGTCGAAGGCAAGGTCGATAGCGCCTGTGTTGGCGTTCTTGTAGAGGACCTTTTTCCAGGTTTTGCCGCCATCCGTACTGCGGAAAACGCCGCGTTCGGTGTTGGGACCGTAAGCATGGCCGAGTGCGGCGACAAAAACAATGTTCGGATTGTGCGGATTAACGAGAACGCGGCCGATCTGTTCGGTATCTTCAAGGCCGATGTGCTCCCAGGTCCGCCCCCCATCTGTGGACTTGTACATCCCGTTGCCATAAGAGATGTCTGATCGCATATCTGCCTCGCCCGAACCGACATAAATAATGTTCGGGTCAGAGGGCGCAACGGCCATGGCGCCGATGGATGCGATAGGCTCGTGGTCGAAAATAGGAGTCCATGTAAGGCCTGCGTTTTCCGTCTTCCAAACGCCGCCATCGACGGCCCCAAAGTAGAATACGTTGGGCTCGCCCGGGATGCCGCACGCCGTGAGCGCCCTGCCGCCGCGGAATGGCCCGACCAGTCGCCAGTGCATGCCGGAAAAAAGGCTGGGATCATATTGCTGGCCTGCCAATGGGGCAGCTTGAAAGCACACAAAAGTCAGAAGAAATGCGAAATAAATGAAGGTCCTTGAATGAGAACAGCGGACGTTTTCCACTGTGAGATAGCTCCTCTCGAGAAAATTTCGGCCGGGCACAAAAAATATAGTATATGACTCTCATGGGCCGGCCCGGAAATGGGGTCAATGAGCATTCCGGGAAGTTACCCGGGGGAGAGCACGATTGGGTGGTCCGATCAGAGTGCTGCAAAGATGCCTACCTCCCTGATACTGACTGGTTCATGTTCATGCCTTTATGATGCATGCAAGTCTCAATTAAGGCCTGGACTCGCGCACGCTGAGATAGCTTGAAGAGTATCCTCGGTACGGCTAGACTGAAATTGAGGGCAGCCCGATTCGAGTGCTGGAGGTTGGGGGGACAGGACAGCCCGGGAGTTACGGGAGGAATGAAATCCGCGCCCAGTGTGATAGTGCAAGGATCACTGGGCGTTTCTGGCAGCGGGTGATTCCACTGCGATGTGCCTGTCGATACGAATGAATTCGTATTGACCCCCGGAGCTCCACAAAAATATGTCATCTCGTTTCACCCAAAGCAAACTTGCAGGCTATCTTGTTGCCGTATTGGGCATTGCGGCGGTGACTGGTGTCTCCGTGGTCTTTCGCAAACACGTGAGTGACGCCACGCTAACGCTGGGGATGCTCCTGGTGGTGCTTTTCGTTGCCACTGTCTGGGGCAGTTTGCCGGCACTGGCGACTTCGATGTTGGGGGTTGTGTGCTTCAACTTCTTTTTCTTGATGCCCTCAGGCAGGTTTAGCATCAGAGAAACGGAGAACATTATTGCTCTCGTTGCCTTTCTGGGAACTGCAATAACCGTCGGACAGCTTTCGGCAAGCGCAAAAAGGCGCGAGGCTGAGGCCGAGGCCGGACGGAAAGCGGCGAGGCGCGCGAATGCATACAATCGGAGCCTCTTCGAGGCCTCAATTGATCCCCTGATCGCGATCGGCAAGGACGGAAAGATCACTGACGTTAATGCTGCGACGGAGAGGGCAACCGGCCGTCTCCGAACCGAGCTTCTTGGGACCGATTTCGCTAAGTATTTTACAGACCCTGAAAGGGCCAGGGCAGGATACGAGCGTGGGTTTGAAGAGGGGCTCGCTCGTGACTATTCACTTGAAATCCGTCATCGCGGCGGCCAGGTAATTCCTGTGCTCTATGGTGCATCGGTTTATCGTGACGAAAACGGCGAAGTTGTGGGTGTTCTTGCGGCAGCGCACGACATCACCGAAAGGAAAAAGGCTGAAGCAGCCCTCCGAGAAAGCGAGGCCAGCCTGCGGAGAGCGCAGGGAATTGCACACATCGGAAGCTGGGTTCTGGACATCGCGACCAGCAAGTTCACATGCTCCGATGAAGTGTTTCGAATTTTCGGGCTACGCAAAAGCCAGGTGCCGTCCTACGAAGATTTCCTTAGAGCAATTCACCCTGAAGACCGGAACTATGTAGAAAAAGCTTGGACTACGGCTCTCCACGGCGCTCCATACGACGTGGAGCACCGGGTCCTTGTTGGTGAACGAGTAAAGTGGGTTCGTGAAAGAGCGACCGTAGAATTCGATAGCGATAATAAGGCCATTCGAGGAATCGGTACTGTCCAGGACGTTACAGAGCGCAAGCTGGCAGAAGATCGGCAGAGGAAGTCGGCGGATGAAATCCACGACCTCTATAACAATGCTCCTTGCGGATACCATTCTGTCGACCGGGTCGGCACCATCGTCAGGATCAATCACACAGAGCTTTCATGGTTGGGTTACACGAGCGTGGAGGTGGTGGGACGCAAGAAGTTTTCTGATTTTCTTACACCTACGAGCAGAGAGGCGTACAACAGAGAGCTCACCGTCCTTCAGTCGGAAGGGGTGATCCAGGATCTTGAGTATGAGATGGTCCGAAGGGATGGCACGATTCTGCCCGTGCTTCTCAGTGCTACTGTGGTTCGTGATAGCGACGGGAACTACGTGATGAGCCGGTCCACTGTGTATGACATCACAATGCGCAGGAGGGCTGAAAACGAGGTTCGCCGGCTTGCTCAATTCCAAACAGTTCTGGCTGGATTGGGTGAGTATGCCTTGCGGGGAGCCACACTCGATAAAGTGATGAACGAAGCAGTGACTCAGGTTGCCAGTGCACTGGATGTCGAGTGCTGCAAAGTTCTGGAGTTACTGCCAGGCCGCGACGCATGCCTGCTTCGCTCCGGCATTGGCTGGAAACCAGGGTACGTGGGGAAAGCGACCGTCAAGGTGAACGAAGGGTCGCAGGCTGGGTACACATTGCTTTCGGGTGAACCAGTGGTCGTGGAAGACATGAGATCCGAGAAGCGTTTTGCCGGAGCCTCTCTGCTTCTTGAACACGGCGTGATCAGCGGCGTGAGCGTGGTGATTAAAGCAAAGGGAGGGCAGTATGGCGTGCTTGGAGCTCATACGTGCACCAGGCGGACGTTCGCCAAGGATGAAGTTAAATTCCTCCAGGCAGTTGCCAATGTTCTTGGTACGGCGATCGAGCATCACCAGGATGAGATGCAGTTAATTAGAATCAACCGGGCAAACCGGGCCCTCAGCCGCTGCAACGAGGCGCTTGTTCGAGCCTGGAACGAGACGAATTTTCTCCAGCAGGTTTGCAACATTATCGTTGAAGAGGGCGACTACCGGCTTTGCTGGGTAGGGCGCGCCGAAAGCGATGAAGCAAGGTCTGTTGTGCCATTGGCACAGGCGGGCTTTGAAGAAGGCTACCTGAACACGCTGCAAATCACTTGGGCGGACTCTGAGCGAGGCCATGGTCCGACGGGCACAAGCATCCGCACACGGCAAACGGTGCTTGCAAGGAACATTGCGCAGGACACTTTGATGGCGCCCTGGCGGCAAGAAGCCTTGAAACGTGGTTATGGTTCGAGCATCGCAATTCCGTTGCTGGTGAACTCGGTTGTTTTTGGAGCCCTCAATATTTATGCGCCAGAGCCTGATGCCTTTGGTACCGAGGAAGTTGATCTTCTGACCGAACTTGCCGCAGACCTTGCTTTTGGTATTACGGCCCTGCGAACGAGGGCAGAGCGTGAAAAGGCTGAAGCGGAAATTCGAAAACTTAATGCCGAACTGGAGCAACGTGTCAAGGAGCGGACCGCCGAACTCCAAGCTGCAAACATGCTGAAGGACGAACTCCTTGTGCGAGAACAGGCCGCCACCGTGGCGCTTGAGCAGGCTCGTGAGCGAGAAGCCGATGTCGGTTTCAAAATCCAAAGGACGCTTTTGCTTGACCAACCGCCGGTGGATGTTCCAGGGCTCCGGGTGGCTGCGCTGACAATTCCGTCACAGCGGATCGGTGGGGATTTTTATATCTTCTTCCGGCACCGCGAGCATTGCCTGGACATCATTGTGGGCGACGTGATGGGCAAAGGCGTACCTGCAGCGCTGGTGGGCGCTGCCACGAAGAGTTATTTCCTGAAGGCGCTGAGCCATTTGAACGCCTTTTCCAGGAATGGCAAGCTTCCCGAACCCAAGGAAATTGTCATGTTGTCTCACGCCGAGGTGGTTCGACAACTGATTGATCTGGAAAGCTTTGTAACGTTAAGCTATGCGCGACTTGATCTGGACAGGCACCGTCTTGACCTTGTTGATTGCGGTCACACCGGGATTGTTCACATGCATGGCCAATCAGGTGCTTGCGACGTGTTGCACGGCGAAAACCTGCCGCTTGGGGTTCGAGAAGGGGAAATTTATGATCAGATTTCCGTGCCTTTTGAGCCGGGGGACCTCTTTCTCTTTTACTCAGACGGGATCACTGAGGCTCGCAACGAGGCGGGAGAGTTATTTGGCACGGAGCGACTTCGCGAATGGATCGAGGCGAACGGCCAGCTTGAGCCTGCTGCAATCGTTGAGGCTGTTCGTAATACTGTCTTTGCGTTTTCAGGAAGTGAGCGGTTGAGCGACGATCTGACCAGCGTCGCCGTAAGAGTTGAAGGCCGGGAGACCCCGCTTGCGCGGGCAGAAATTGAGGTTCGCAGCGATCTCAAGCAACTGTGTCGCGTGCGGGAATTTGTGAATGCCTTTTGCCGGAATCTTCCGGGACAGCCGATGAACATTGAGAGTGTCAGTGCACTTGGGCTGGCTGTCAATGAGGCGGCATGTAATATCATGAAGCATGCGTACCATGGGAGGAATGACCGCTGGATTTACCTGGAAGGCGAAGCATTTCCCAGCCGCGTCATGATTCGCCTTTATCACCTGGGGGAGACATTTGACCCTTCGGGGCTCCCTCCTCCTTTGCTGGACGGCTCACGGGAGTCCGGATTTGGTACGTATATTATTTCCAAGAGTACCGATGACGTGAGATACTATCGCGACGAGCGCGGGATGAACTGTATCGCTCTAGCGAAGATGCGAAACTCGTAGGAGGGAGGTCGAGACGCGCCGATGGAAGTAGCTGTTGACCAAATAGGAGAAGTTGGGGTTGCAGAAGTGCCCGTGGATGAACTGGACGCCAGCAACGCGCCAGAGTTTAAACGTGACATCACCCCCGTCGTGGAGACCAACACAAAGCTTGTGCTTGATATGAGCCGGCTGCATTTTGTGGATAGTTCCGGACTGGGCGCTATTCTGTCGTGCCTCAGGCAGTTGAGCGCCAAAGGAGGGGACTTGAAGCTCTGCTGCATGTCGAAGCAGGTTCAGGCAGCCTTTGAACTTGTTCGCATGCATAGAATCTTCGATATCTACCCTACGAGAGAGGAAGCAGTGCGCGCATTTGAGACGTAATCCCTGTCCAAGGCATGGGGACCGTGAAAGGATCTTTCCATGATCTGCTATCATTATATGGTGAATGTTCCCATGTGCCAGGCGCAGCGATTTCAGCAGGCAGACACCTTTCAGATCGCTTGGGGGCGTTAAGGTAACGGCATGGAAGGCAAACAGGTTCTGCCTGACTTTGCGAAGCATCCCAACGCGGATTCGGTCTCTGCAGTTGAGCAATCGATCCGTCGGCATGTGACGTATTCATTGGCAAAGGCCTGGCGCGACCTTTCAACTAACGATCTGCTCACGGCCGTTGCCCTCTCCATCCGCGACCTATTGGTGGAGCGGGTGCTGGAATCGGAGGAGCGGTATCGCCAGGCGGACCCCAAACGCCTCATCTATATCTCGATCGAATTTCTGATCGGCCAGTCGCTGACAAACCACCTGTACAACCTCGGCGTTTTCGAACTGTATCGCCAGGCGCTCGGAAACCTCGGTGTTGCGTTGGAGGATCTCGAGCAGGCGGAAGGAGACGCCGCTCTGGGCAACGGAGGGTTGGGCCGTCTGGCCGCTTGTTTTCTGGACTCCCTTGCCACCTTGGGAATGCCGGCCTATGGCTATGGCATTAACTACGAGTACGGCCTCTTCAAGCAGGAAATTGACGACGGGTATCAGCGCGAGAAACCCGAAAACTGGCTTGCCCAAAGCAGCCCTTGGGAAATCGGCCGTCCCGATGAAGCATGTCTTGTTCCGGTCTATGGTCACATCGAGCATGAACTTGATCGCGAGGGCAATTACAACCCGATGTGGATGGGTTGGAACGTCCTCATTGGCGTTCCTTACGATGTGCCCGTCTCCGGTTACGGCGGGAAGACGGTTAATACATTGCGTCTTTATTCAGCCCGGTCATCGCGGGATTTTGATATGCAGATCTTCAATGACGGTGACTACTTCAGGGCCGTTGAGCAGAAGATCGCTTCAGAGACGATCTCCAAGGTGCTCTATCCTTCCGACGCGGTCATCGCTGGCAGGGAGTTGCGTCTCGTGCAGGAGTATTTCCTGGTTGCCTGTGCCATACGGGACACCTTCCGGAGGTTCGAACAGGACCACGATGACCTCAGTGAATTCCCGTCAAAGGTTGCTGTCCAGCTAAACGATACGCATCCCTCCCTGGCGGTTGCAGAATTGATGCGGATCCTTGTGGATGAGAAAGCCCTTAATTGGCAGCAGGCCTGGGACATCACTCACGCAACCTTCGGTTTCACGAACCACACGCTGGTACCCGAGGCGCTGGAAATGTGGCCGGTACCGCTGCTTCAATACGTGATCCCTCGCCACCTTCAGATCATCTATGAAATCAACCGCCGTTTTCTGGATCGGGTCGCGAGTGTGTGTCCGGGGGATGCCGGCCTGCTTAAACGCATGTCCCTGATCGAGGAATCCAAGCCACAACGAGTTCGCATGGCCCATCTGGCCATTGTGGGGTCTCACTCGGTGAATGGGGTTTCCGCGATTCACACCGGACTGATCAAGACTTCGCTTGCTCCGGACTTCTACCGTCTCTGGCCGGAAAAATTCAACAACAAGACAAACGGGATCACGCCGCGCCGTTGGCTGCTGAAATCCAACCCCGGGCTTGCGAATCTGGTGACCGATGCGATTGGTAACGGATGGATTACGGATCTCCCCCAGCTTCAAGGCCTCGAGAAATTCGTCACCGACGCTGGTTTCCGGGAGGAATTCCGGAAGATCAAGACCTTCAACAAGGAGAGGCTGGTACAGGTGATCCAGGAGAGCGTGCGCGTGAAGGCGGACCCCAGTTCCTTGTTTGATGTTCAGGTCAAGCGCATTCATGCTTACAAGCGGCAGCTGCTCAACGTGCTGCATATTATTGACGAGTACCTCGCGCTGACCGTCGATGGCCGGCAGCCTTCCGTATCCAGAACGTACATCTTCGCGGGCAAGGCCGCACCCGGCTACTGGAAGGCCAAACAGATCATTAAGCTCATCCACAATGTGGGACGCGTGATCAATAGTGACCCGCGAGCGAGTGAATGGATCAAGGTAGTTTTCTTACCCGACTATCGCGTCTCGCTGGCGGAAAACATCTTTCCTGCGGTCGATCTGAGCGAGCAGATCTCGACTGCGGGCATGGAGGCTTCAGGAACCAGTAACATGAAGATGGCCTTGAACGGGGCAGTCACCATTGGCACGCTTGACGGAGCGAACATCGAGATTCGGGACGAAGTTGGTGCTGACAATATCTTCATTTTTGGCTGCGAGGCTTCAGAACTGCAGGACATGAGCCTCCGGCATACTTATCGGCCGCGGGCATTCTATGAGCGCAACCCACGCATCAAGCGGATTGCAGATGCCTTCCTTTCCGGCCTGTTCTCGCCTCAGGAGGCAGGCCTGTTTGACTGGGTTTTCGAAGATATCCTTAGTGAAAATGATGAACATTTCCATCTGGCCGACCTCGGTCCATATCTGCAAACCCATGAAAGGGCGGGCGCAGCGTATTGTGACTGGGACAGGTGGACCACCATGTCGATCCTGAATGTGGCGCGAATCGGCAAATTCTCCAGCGATTGCGTCGTCTCAGCTTACGCTCGTGAGATCTGGGGCATCGAGCCGGTCTAGTCAGCGGGCAACCAGCACTACAGCCGAATACGGTGCAGCAAGATACCCTGACGGGTTTCTAAGAATAGTTTCTGCTCCCGGGGTATAGAAATTGCGCGGCGTGGGCCGTGTAGTGTCAGTTGCAAGGCGCCATCGCCCGGCGGGAGGGGATGGAAGGACGAATCTGACCGGCCGGCTGTCCGCGTTAAACATCAGGTAGAGGCTGGGCCCGTCCTGCCCACTGATCAAGCACGCCAGGCACTTCTGTCGGGGATCGAACCAGTCAGGGTTCTTTCCTCTCGGATCGTACCAGCGGAGCTCCTCCTCAGTATAGTAGGCGACATGGCCCAGGACCGGATGCGCCCTGCGAAGCGCCAGCGCTCCCCGGGCGAACTGAAAGATCTCGCGGTTCCGGCCCAGCAATGACCAGTCTATCCAGCTGATTTCGTTGTCCTGACAGTAGGCGTTGTTGTTGCCTTGCTGGGTGCGTCGGAATTCGTCTCCTGCAAGAATCATCGGGACACCGCGTGAAATAGCGAGGGTCAACAGCATGTTTTTGATCTGTCGCCGGCGCACCGCTTCAACCGCTGCGTCGCCGGATTCGCCCTCTGCACCATAATTCCGGCTATAGTTTGCATCCGTACCGTCGCGGTTGCCCTCGCCATTGGGCTCGTTGTGCTTTTGTGAATAGCTAACCAGGTCATTCAGGGTGAAGCCGTCGTGGCATGTGACGAAGTTGATGCTGCACTCCGGCCCTTTGCCTGATCCGAAATACAGGTCGTGGCTTCCACTGATGCGGCTGGCAAAGTGAGGCGTCATCCCTTCATCCCCCCGCCAGAACCTGCGGACGTCATCACGGTAGCGGCCGTTCCATTCGGCCCATCGGCGGAATGAAAACCCTCCCACCTGATACGCCCCGGCAGCGTCCCACGCTTCAGCAATCAGCTTCGCATCGCGCAGAATCGGGTCCTCGGCGATCCGCTCCAGCAGGGGTGCGTCTGAAAGGACATTGCCGTTGCGGTCCCGTCCCAGCACCGAAGCCAGGTCAAAGCGGAAGCCGTCCACGTGCATCTCCATGACCCAGTAACGCAAGGCGTCCAGAATCAGGTCGCGCACGACCGGGTGAGTGGCGTTGACGGTCTGCCCGGTGCCGGTGAAGTCGCGATAGTAGCGCTTGTCTTCGGCGAGCCAGTAATAGATGGCATTATCGATTCCGCGGAAGCAGACGGTCGGTCCCATTTCATTGCCTTCAACCGTGTGGTTGAAAACAACGTCGACGATGACCTCCATTCCCGCGTGGTGGAAAGCACGGACCATTTCCTTGAATTCCAGCACCTGTGCGCCCTCCTCACGGACGATCGAGTAGGACGCTTTCGGGGAGAAGAAATTGACCGGGTCATATCCCCAGTAGTTCCTGAGGTGCTTGCCGGTCTGGGGATTGATCCGTGGCATGTGGTATTCATTGAATTCCTGGACAGGCATCAGTTCCACCGCTGTCACGCCAAGGTCTTTCAGGTATGGGATCTTTTCTGTCAGGCCGCGGTATGTTCCGGGGTACGAAACTCCGGAGCTGCTGTGGATCGTAAAGCCCCGCACGTGCAGTTCGTAGATGACGGTAGAGTTCCAGGGCAGCCGCAGCGGCTGGTCGTCCTGCCAGTCAAAGTCCGGGTGGGTAACCACGCACTTTGGAGCCGTAGCAGCGTTATCCACAGCGGAAAACGACAGATCTCGCAGCGGCGAGGCCGGATCGTAGCCGAGAGCCCGGCGATAGCTGCGGTGTGGAACCGGAGAAATCGCCGTGGCGCAGGTGTCCACGACGAGCTTGTCGGGATTGAAGCGGTGGCCTTCATGAGGCATGTACGGGCCGGCAAAACGATACCCGTAAAGCTGTCCGGGCTTAATTCCTTCCAGCCACACATGCCACACGTCGCCTGTCTTGTTGCGTACCGGATTCAGAAGAATGGTGCGGGTCGGCGTTCCGTCTTCGGGGCGATTGAACAGGTCAAGGCGAACGCCGGTGGCGTGCCGGCTGAAGACCGCAAAGTTGACGCCGCCGGCCCTGATGGTGGCTCCAAGAGGGAAGGGAACTCCCGAACGGACAGACTGAACTTCACATAAGCTCAGCAGACGTTCGAGTTCAGCAAGTTCCTCCGCGCTCGGGAGACTCACGCGGCGGGGACGGTGTCCGGCCTTTGGGTCGGCTTCCGACGGGAACGTAGGCTTTGACGTTGAGGAATCTTTCGGCATGGGAAAGGCCGCTTCAGCGGCGAGTCAACTGACCTGCAGGGTCCATGCTGCAGTATACCAGACGCGTTCGATGCCAGCGCCGGCTTGCCAGACACGAATGGGGCGGAGGGCAAGCCTGAGGCTCGCAGGATCGCGATTCCGGGCTGCAGTAGGCTAGAAGCAGTTCACGGGAAATTCCCGCGAAATTTCCGGATTGTTTACAGCTTGTTTTTTGACCCTCGTTTATTTTCAACAACATGGCCCGCTTCGTTTTTCGGTTCGTTCCGGTTCGTTTTTTATGCACTCTAGTGTTTTCAACAACTTCTCCGCTTCGTTTTCAGGTTCGTTCCGGTTCGTTTTTGCACCCCGATTCTTTGTTTTCAATCACTTCTCCGGTTCGTTTTGCCAAAATAGATATTTTTTGTCCCATTTGTTTCAGTGTCCGGAAGCTCCCGGGCAGCTCTTGTACCGTTTCCGCGGGACCCAAGGTGGATTCTTCTAGCCCAGTTTGTATTAAACCCTGTCATCGCTTCCTCTCCGCCCCCGGTGGCCACCCATCCCTTTCAAGGCCTCCAGAAAGACTACCATGCTAGCCGACAGTTGTCAAGCGAATTCCGCCTCCGCGTGATCGCGCACATCGCCGGCAGCGCGATGCGCCACCCGCCAATTTGGCCGTTGTTCCCACGGTAGTGCTGTGCTAATCTCGCTGCTGGTGCACATGGGCTGGTCCAGCGTTCACTTGATAAAGGATGCCTGCCCGTCCAGCCACCGTGTGCTGACTGAGGACCCGCCCACGTAACCTGCAACCGAAGCGGAGATGATACCTTCCTCGCGTTGCGCGGTGATTATCGCCGGAGATACTTTGCGGCCTGCTCGAGCGCCGTCAAAATGCCTGAAGGAGCAAATCATGAACACTGCCAGCAAGCAGGAATTGGAAATCCTTCCGAGGAGCATGGGCCGGGCACATCTCCCGAAGGAGTCTACGCCTTCACAACCGTCCAGCGCGCGTAGCGCACATTTGGGACGACTGAAAATTCTCGGCTTACTGGCTGCCGTGGCAATCTTTCTTGCCAGCAGTCCGTGCCCGGTGATGGCCGCTTCGCACGTGTATCGGGCACCGAAAGTTCCCGATTTTTCACTGAGGGCCAACGACGGCCAGACGTATACGCCGGCTTACTTGAAGGGGAACGTCGTTCTGCTGTTTTTTTGGGCAACGTGGTGCCCGTATTGCCGGCGTGCCGTGCCGCACATGAACGACCTTGCCAGTGAGTATGCCAACGCTCCTTTTACGATAATTGGCATCTGCGATGGCAAGGACGCGGACGCCTGGCACCGTTACATCCAAGAGCATCAGATGCAATGGCCGCAGTATCTGGATCGGGACCTTACCATGGCGCACCTCTTCTACGCCCGCGGCGTTCCTAATTTTTTCCTGATTGATAAGCACGGCTACATTGTGGCGCACTGGGCCGGCTGGGACGACTCAATGGCGGGCCAAGTGGAAAAACTGATCGACAGAACCATGGCCAGGTCCGGCCAGCAGTGAGTGCCGCAGGTGACCTTACCCATCGCATACAACGAGACGTAATGCGACACCCAAGAAAGGCTCCAACACAGAGGCCACAGAGAGGCTCCTTACGCTCTCTATAAGAGCTTGCGAGGCACGGAAGGCACAGAGAATACCCGAGGACCTCAACCGCGGAAGCCCGCGCAATCTATGCCCAGCTTAGCCCGTGGCCGAAGGGGAAAAGTGCCTCGTAGCCCGGATCGCCCAGGTGGAAGCTGGTGGAAGAACCCTTCGGCCAGGTGAAGGAGAGTTTGCCCGTGGGCTTGAATTGGCCGAAAAGTACGTCGGCCACGCCGTCGCCTTCCGTGCCGGGCAGCCAGGCGGCGATGAACGCGTCCGCTTTGGGGAGGATGTCGTCAATCGCCAGCGGGCGGCCGGAAACCAGCACGACGACTACGGGAACTCCGCTGCGCTTGAGATTTTCCACCACGGCCGCGTCTGCAGGGTCGAGATTCAGATTTTCGCGGTCGCCTTCCATTTCCGCGTAAGGTGTTTCGCCGATGACAGCGACAGCCACTGAAGCGCCTTCGGCGCCGGAACCGTCCAGAGAATACGTTATGTTCGCATTGCCTGCGGCTTTGCGAATCGCGGCCAGGATGGTGGTTCCGACTGTGGTGTTTCCGCTACGGCCCTGCCAGGTGATCGTCCAGCCGCCGCACTGATTGCCGATGTTGTCCGCATTTTTGCCGGCCACATGAATGCGCTTGCCTTTGGCCAGCGGCAAAACGGAGCGCTCGTTCTTGAGGACCACCAGCGATTCCCGGACGCACTGCCGGGCCACGGCGCGATGGTCCGGCGAGCCAAACTGCTTTGCGAGCGCCGGGTCGGCAAGCTGCGAGCGGCTCGGGTCCATCAATCCCATGGCGAACTTGACGCGAAGAATGCGCGCCACCGCATCGTCAATGCGCGACATCGGTACGCGCCCCTCCTGGACCAATTCAGTGAGCAAGCGGATGAACCCCCGGTAATCGTCCGGGACCATCACCATGTCCATGCCGGCGTTGATGGTCGTTTCAATCTGCTGCTTGTAATTGCCGGGAAGTTCTTTTTCCGCTGCGTAATCTGAGATTAAGAAACCTTTGAAGCCCAACTCCTGCTTCAAAACCTCAGTGAGCAGCACGCGGTTGGCAGAACACTTCACGCCGTTCCAACTGCTGTAAGAGGGCATGACGGTGGCGACGCCCGCCTGGACTGCCGTGACATAGCCCTGCAGGTGGATGCGCCGGAAATCGGCGTCGTCCAGCCTTGTGTCGCCCTGGTCGAGCGGATAGTGGAGCGACCCCTTGTTCTTGGGTACGCCGGTCCCGAAAACTGTTCCCCCGTCTCCGGCAAAATGCTTGGCACAAGCTGCAATGCCGAGCGGGTCGCCGAGTCCGGAACCCTGCATGCCGCGCACTGCCGCTTCGCCCAGCACCTTCACCACGTCGGGCGATTCGCTGAAGCCTTCGTAAGTGCGTCCCCAGCGCACGTCCTGCGGAACCGTGACGCAGGGCGCGAATCCCCATTGAATCCCCGTGGCTCGAACTTCGATGGCCGTGATGCGTCCGGCTTTTTCCACCAGTTCGGCGTTGCGGGTGCAGCCGAGCCCGATGTTGTGCGGGAAGATGGTCGCCCCGATCACGTTGCTGTGGCCATGCACATCATCCACACCATAGAGAATCGGAATGCGCGGACTCGTCTTGACGGCACGCGCCTGATAGTGGTTGTACATCTCCCGCCAGGAATGGAAATCGTTCCCCGTCTTGGGATCGGAATCACCGCCGCTCAGCAGCGATCCCAGATGATATTTTTGAAGGTCATCCAGGTTGAGAAGATACATCTGGTCGGCCTGAGTCATCTGGCCGACTTTTTCGGCCAGCGTCAACTGGCTGAGAAGTTTGTGGACCGGGCCGTCAAAGGAAACAAGCTGCTGTGTGGCCGCAGGTTGGGCCAGCGCTCCGCGCGCGTATAGCGGGGCTCCCAGGGCTGCAATCGAGGCTGCAAGGAACTGCCGGCGGGATGTGGGCATGAGTTTATCCTCTGTGACGATTGAAATGGCTACTGGCCGCGTTTGTAACATGCCCCGCGCCGGGCTGTCAACGTGCTCTTATTGATTGCTGCCGCAAAGTGAGGAGTGCCTGTATGAGCGAGGATGGTGGGACAAGGGTTGGATTTGCGCTGGAAACCGCAGAGGGGCGCCCCTGCAAAGTGTGTGCCATCCACCCGGGGCGCCCCTGCGCTGTACGGGATCCGGGCACAAAGCCCGATGCGGCGCTGGCGACGTCGCCGCTACAGCAAGCGCCCCCCTCCCTAATTCCAGTAGGTCGTGTAAGACATGTCGAAAATTCGGTACGCTATTTCGCGGCACTGGTCCTGCAAATGCCGCAGGTGAATCTCGGCCTCCTTGGCTGACATCTCCGGGAAAGCCTCGCGGAGCGAGTTGCGCATCTCCACGACGACAGGGAGCAGGGCTTCTTCCGTTAGAAGTCCCATCTCCAGTACCGCCTTAAACTCCGCGACCAGGATCGATTCTACGATCTGGTCAAAAGCCTCCACCGACTTACCGCAAAACATAAGCGCCCCCTCCCTTAGGACTTTTACGTTTGCTCTTGCTCTCGTCGCCTCTCCGGCTGACAATTTGTATATTTCAAATACCATTCATACCAGAAGGATTGCAATGGAACTTTGGTGCTGTTAAATCTTCTGATAATGAAAGGTGATATCACAGCGTGCCTCCGGCCGCACCCCAGAGTCCTCCTGGCAAGCTGCGCGACTGCCGCGAAATCATTGGCGAAGCTGCACTTCTCAAGAGGCCTGAAGACTGAAGCGCCAGCTGGTGAAGGGTGCGGGCAAGTTGCATCAGTACTTGAGTGTGCTTTTGGCGGTGAACAGCCTGTAGTCGGAGTAACGATGAATGTTGCGGTAGGTCTCCTGCCTCCACACGTAGTCGGTGGATGTGACGGGAAATCTGGAGTCCGGGGGATAGAAGGATGTTTCGACGGGAACCCTTGCCTCCCATTTGGTCGTGACCGTGACCTTGCGCGGCAGCCACAGGATGGTTCCAGGCATTTCGGGGAATTGGACCTCCGTGAAGTTGACGACTGTGGTCTCGCCCATCAGGCCGATCTCCGGAGAAGGCGCCAGCAGGTCGGTTCTCATGCGGACAATCTGGTAACTGTGGGGATCGATCCACGCCAGGCCCTGGACCAGCAGGTTGGTACTTTTTCCCCCAATGCTGACCTGCGTCGTCAATTCCGCCCAGGCGGGCCGCTGGGCGAAGACGATGACATCGGTCTTTTTCCCGTCGATATCCTGAGTGCCGAGGTAGCGGAAGGATGAGTCCGGTTGAAGCACGGGATGCAGATAGATGGCCGTCGAGGCAAAACCGCTGGTCACCGCGTACCCATACTCGAGCCCCGCAGACTCGACCCGCTTTCCCGCCCGATCGGTCCTGTATTCCAGCAGAGTGGATACTCCGTTCCCGGGAGGAGTGATTGCCAGATAGTGGAACACCTCATCGCGCGAAGAAACGACGTTGCCGTTGGGTCCAAACTTCTGCATGGTGATGTGTTCAAGCGAAGTGGTGTCCGGAAACTTCGCGTAGAATTCCTGTACGTTTTTTCCAACGCGATCAAGGAGCAACTTGAGGGCTTTCATGCCCTCTGCCTTGTTTGCCACGGGTTGAAGGCCCTTGAGGTCCGGGATGGCGGTAATGAGATCCGTAGTGCTGCGGTCGACATAGGACGTGACATCCCGGTAAGTCGAAAGCCGGGTCCAGTTTGGCGTCACCAGCTGAGGCAGCTGGGCAGGCCAAGCGGGCGTGCACAGCAGCATCGACAAAAGCGCGAGCATGGACACCACCAGCGCGCGGCGCAGGGGGAGCTCGGAACGACGCTCGCTTGTGAGAACGTGCCGCTGCTGGCAACTCGAACAACTCATCGGCAGTGGGGATCCCCCTTTTGGATTCCTCTTTACTCATGAGCATATACCTCGCACCTTGATTCGCCAAGCCCTCAGTCGAAACCGCCTGGCTGGAGAATTTGCAACCTGCGAAACCGGGTTTGCAACAGCGCGCAAGAGGTATTGGGGCCATCCACTGGTTGCCAATGCAACCTGCCTCGGGCAATAATGGGACCATGACATCAACCACTGCATTTGCCGAAGGGCAGTTTGCCCGCACACCTGAATTTGAACAGAAACTCGATCGCCTGGCCCAAGTCGCGGTCCATGTTGGACTGGGGCTTGCGCCCGGACAACAACTGGTGATGACCGCCACGCTGGACGCGACACCGCTGGCCCGGCGCATCACGGAACATGCTTACAAAGCCGGGGCCACGCTGGTGACCACGCTCTATGGCGACGAGGAATCGACGCTGCTGCGCTATCGCTACGGCCCGGATGCGAGCTTTGACGCGTCGGCCTCGTGGCTCTATGAAGGCATGGCCCAGGCGTTCCGCACCGGTTCGGCGCGCCTCGCGATTGCCGGCGGCAATCCCGCGCTGCTTTCCGGCGAAGATCCGGAAAAGGTGGGGCGGGCGAATCGCGCGGCGTCAAAGGCTTACCGACCGGCTCTGGAACTGATTACTCGGCACGAGATCAACTGGACGATTGTGGCCTGCGCCACGCCGGCGTGGGCGGCGGCGGTGTTTCCGGACCTGCCCCAAGAGGAAGCCATGCGGCGGTTGTGGGACGCCATCTTTGCCGCCTCACGCGCGGACCAGCCGGACCCGGTGGCGGCGTGGAAGGAGCACGACGCAAAACTGCACGCCTGGGCTGGCCGGCTGAACCAGAGCCGCTATTCAGCTCTTCACTTCAAGGGGCCCGGCACGGACCTGACGGTAGGTCTTGCCGACGACCACCTCTGGCTGGGCGGAGGCACGGTGGCGGGCAATGGACGGTACTGCATTCCCAACATGCCCACCGAAGAAGTTTTTACCACGCCGCACAAGGATCGCACGGAAGGAACGGTGACCAGCACCAAGCCGCTTTCCCACCAGGGAACGATGATCGAAGGGATCTCGGTGCGCTTCCATGAAGGACGGGTCGTCGAGGCGCATGCCGCACGCGGAGAGCAGGTGCTGCAGCGAATGATTGAGACTGACGAGGGAGCGGCGCGCCTTGGCGAGGTGTCATTGGTACCGCATTCTTCGCCCATCGCCTCGAGCGGATTGCTCTTCAACAATACCCTGTTCGATGAGAACGCCGCCTGCCACATCGCACTGGGGCAGGCCTACAGCAATTGCCTGAAGGACGGTGAGAAGCTTAGCAAGGAAGAACTGGCGGCGCGCGGAGCGAACGACAGCCTGATCCACGTGGACTGGATGATCGGCTCAAATAAGATTGACGTGGACGGCCTCGCCCAGGGCGGCAAAGTCGACCCTGTCATGCGCCAGGGAGAGTGGGTGTAGAGTTTGACGACTCCTGCCGCCCGATGGTGCGCGGGTCTCCGGGTTCTAGGCCCTCGGTTATTTTGTCGGACAAAACAGATGCCGCCGACGGCTGAAACGGCGGTCTGAAGCACTGCCAGCTCCGCTACCCCTCAATCCACCTGCGCCTCATAGCGGCGCTCCAAGCTTGTTCTCACGCATACTCCCCGGACCAGGACCGTCTTTGGTGGCTTGTTGTCCCCTGGCTTGCGCCAGGGGCTAAAATCGATCGGCCCTCCGGGCCTGACAAAGTTCTCCGTCCCGCATCCGATATCAATACGGTATCCATCAGGTTAACGCTTATGGTGCTCCAACTCTCCATTGTTACTTCGTGATTTCGATCAGTGACAGCGCGTGGGGTTGGAGCGTGAGGGTGAGCGCCGGATTGTTTGCCGGGACGGGTTCAATCGCGGGCGACGGAAGTTGAGCTGCCTGGCGAAGGATTTGCTGCTGGAAGCGGGAGGGGAAAGCCGGCTTGCCCATCGCCTCCCACGTGGCGAGCGGCGAGCCGTGATGCTTGTCAACGGTCCAGATGATGGCTCGATGCGCGCCGCTGAGACCTTCGAATGAAAGCTTGTAGGTTCGGGCGCTTCCGCCGTCGCCGGGCGGGGCATAATTCCACAGCGCGATGGCCAGCGTTCCGTCAGCATGTCGAGTGACGATGACCGGGCCAGGATTTTCTGCAAGCCGTTCTGTGCCCAGACGGTGCAGGAGAGCGAAGTCGTTGTAAGCAGCTTTGTGGATGTGGCCGGTCGCCACCAGACCGTATCCGCCATAAAAAGGCGTCTTCGCCACACCTTGCTCCTCAAAAACGTCGGAGAAATCCCAGTAAGAGAGCAGATGGACCAGACCATCGCATCGGCCGATGGTTTCCGCCAGCCAGGGCCCCATGAACGATGAATCGGTGATCTCCCGGAGGTTCCTGTAAGTGGCGTTGTATTCGCTGAAGATGATGGGAAGATTCGGCATGGGTGAATCTTTGACCTCATTGTGAACTTTCCTGACCGCCAGGACCACCATATTTCGCCGGGCGATTTCCTGGTGGGTGCCAAAGACATTTTCCGAAGAGTCGTCGCCATAGACGTGAGTTGAGACGAAATCGACGGGAACGTTGTCTTTGGCGCAGTGGTCGATGAAGGCGCTGACCCATGCTGCCTGCGCGGTGGCCGGGCCGCCGACGCGAAGGCGCGGGCTGACGCTCTTCAGGGCGCGAGCGGCGACATCGTAGAGGTGAAAGTACGTCGACTGTTTGGGTTGGCCGGCCCAGAAGCCGATGTTCGGCTCATTCCAGACTTCGAAATACCATTTGGACACCTCGTCGATGCCGTAGCGGTTAACCAGATGCTGCGCGAAGGTGCGGATGAGGTCGCCCCAGCGGTTCCAGTTCTTGGGAGGCGAGATGTAGGGGCGGTAAAAAAAGCCTTGCTGCACGGGAGTCGACGCCAGGTCCCGTGGCATGAAGCTGAGTTCAACGTAAGGACGAATGCCGTTGGCCAGCAGGCCGTCGCAGATCTGGTCGACGTTGGTGAAGTTGTATTCAGGCTGGCCCTGCTTGTTTTCATGATATAGACCCACGCCACGGTCAAAGATTCCGTGGAAGCGGACGTACTGGAACTCGGTAACGCGCTTCACCGCTTTCAGGTCGCGCCGGTAACTCTGGCGTAGCGCAAGGATGGCATGCCCCGACCCAAACATTCTTTCCCAATAGTGAGGGAAGGGATGAGATGGCGCCTGGGTGTTGATGGTGATTGTTTCAGTGTGCGAGGCCGAACTTGCCTGGGCACACAAGACGCCCGGCCGCCAGATGTAAACAAGCGCAAGCACAGCGAAACTGACGGCCAATAATGTTTGAGTCCGGAAAGTTCTCATAGAGCCTGCTCCCCTCGGAAAGGTGAGTGATGATTTGACGCATGATTATTGTGGCAAATCAATGGTAGTATCAACGGGTTTGATCTCGTTTGGGTGGCATTTGCAAAAGGGCCGGTAGCAATATACCGCAAATGGGCCGGTATGGCGAGCGGCGGCAACGCTATGGGACCTCGATCGTTATCTCAGGACATGGACGGCACATTATGGGACAAAATCCGTTTGGATTAGGAAAACGTGGTTATGCGTTGATGATTGCGGTGGCTGCGGGGTTGGGAGGACTGCTTTTTGGGTATGACACCAGCGTGATATCCGGGGCGATCCTTTTTGTCCGCAATCAGTTCAATCTGACTTCGGTACAGACAGAAATCGCGGTCAGCGCCGTGTTGGCAGGAGCGGTGATCGGCGCGGCCTTCGCCGGCTACTTCGGAGACCGCTTTGGGCGCAAGCCGGTCTTGATTTTCAACGCCATCATGTTTGGCATTTTCGCCGTGGTCACCGGAATGGCCAACGGCCTGCCGTTGTTCCTGGCTGCGCGGTTCGTCGTCGGCATCGCCGTGGGCGTGACATCGATGCTGACGCCCCTGTACATTGCAGAGCTCTCTCCGCCCAAAATCCGCGGTGCGCTGGTCACTCTGAACCAGCTCGCGATTGTCACTGGAATTGTCGTCGCCTATTACGTCGATTACCTGTTTGCGGGGTCCTCGAACTGGCGAGGCATGTTCATCAGCGCCGTGGTCCCATCGATCATCCTGCTGGTGGCTTTCATTTTTCTCCCGGAAAGCCCGCGCTGGCTGGTGACTCAGGACAGGGAAGATGACGCGTTCAAGGTTCTTGACCGGGTGGAAAACACTGACGATGCGCGCCGGCACCTGGGAGAGTTGCGCGACGTCACACAGGCCGACCGGCTCCACTTCCGGGACCTTTTCGGGAAGCGCTTCCGGATGGCACTGCTGATTGGCGTTGGCCTTGCCATCTTCCAGCAGATCACGGGAGTGAACACGATCATCTACTACACGCCGACCATCCTGCAGATGGCGGGATTCAAGACCGCTGCCAGCGCCATTCTGGCCACGGTGCTTGTGGGAGCTGACAACCTGGTGATGACGGTGATCTCGCTTTTCCTGCTGGACCGGGTGGGACGAAGGCCGCTGCTGCTGATCGGGATTGCGGGCATGGCCATCAGCCTGGCCCATCTGGGCTACCAGTTTGGCGCTCCTCACGTGTCCCGGATCTGGATTATGGCGGATGTCCTTGCCTACCTCGCTTGCTTTGCCATCGGGTTGGGCCCGGTATTCTGGCTGCTGATTTCGGAGATCTACCCCACCACCATTCGTGGGCAAGCGATGTCAGTTGCCTCGGTGACCATCTGGATCTTCGACCTGCTCGTGAGCGTCACCTTTCTCAGCCTGGTTGGGGCAGTGGGAACAAAGTTCTCCTTCTGGATCTACGGCGCGATGTGCGTTGCCGCTTTCTTCTTCTCGTATTTCCTGGTTCCGGAAACCAAGGGACGAACCCTCGAAGAGATTGAGGCTTCGTGGGCCGGACACAAGACGGCGCCTGTCAGGTGAGCAGCGGATACCATTTCTCCGCCCGATGACAGGCCACGAAGGGTGATGCGCCCGGACTGCCAATGGGTGTGAAGGCAGAAGTACTGGCCGCGCAGCGTGAGGGGTGCGAGGGCTGGATGCAGCCGGCTTCACGGGTATCGTGCCCGCGGTGCCGGCTGCGATGCGGCTCAACCTCAGTGGACACATTTCTCCCCGCGAGCAGACTTCACTCACCGATCAGCTATGCGTTGCGGACGGCGGAGAAACTTGCCTTACCAGCGTGGTTCGCGCTGCGAGTGCGGTCCGCGGGGACCGCCCCGGCCGCCGCGCTTCTTGCCACCGAAGCCACCGCCGCCTTCGCCGCCAGGGCGAAAGCCGCCGCGCCGCTCCGGTTTGGGACGGGCCTCATTGATGGTGAGGGCGCGCCCGCCAAGTTCCTTGCCGTTGAGATCCGTTACGGCTTTCACGGCCGCTTCGTCATCGGTCATTTCGACGAAAGCGAAGCCCCGCGGCTTGCCCGTGTCGCGGTCTGTCATGATCCGGACTTGCGAAACTTCACCGAATGCACTAAACAGGTCCCGGAGCTCGTCTTCGGTAGCAGTAAAGGGAAGGTTACCCACAAAAAGGTTCTTCATCGATTTTCCTCATAGTTTAGATATGTCGTCCAACCTAAGGTTGAGTTACCGAGATCAGGGGGAATTGCTATCCCCCATAATTCAGTGCCGGTGCAGCCAGACTGCGGCATGCCGAGATACCGCCTCCTTGGATTGAGACTAAGCCTTGACAGTTGATTCACGCCGTTACCATTCTCTCACAGGTTGGATTGTAGTTTCAGGAATTAATCCAGCCTTCCTGTCCGGAATGGGTCGAACTGTCTGTGACCACTGTTCCTATATTACGACGTTTTTGAACTGGAGGCAGGGATTTCAGCTGGCAAAGCGGTTCGACCTCACCGAAGCTGCGTATCAGCTTTTCATTTCAGCCGGGAAGCACGTGCGGACGAAGGTGTTATAATTGACTTTCCGTTGCACGGAGGAGGCTGGGGCAGGCGCCCATTCTGCCCAAGCGGGAAAGCTAACGTCCTGAAAAGTCAAGGGAACAACCGAATGGAGGTTGAGCGTGTCAACTTTTCAAGTAGATTTCTACGGCCATGTCCGTCAATACCACAACCTTAAAAATGAAATCGATGCCGCGATTCACGAAGTTCTAGAGAGCGGCAGCTATGTTCTGGGCCCCAAACTCAAGCAGTTTGAGGGCGACCTTGCGAAGTACTGCAACATGAAGGAGGCCGTTGGCCTCAACTCCGGCACGGACGCACTGGTGCTGGTGCTGCGGGCGCTGGGAGTCGGCCCCGGCGATGAAGTCATCACCACTTCAAACACCTTTTTTGCGACAGCGGAGGCGGTGTGGCTGGTGGGTGCGACGCCGGTCTTTGTAGACATTGACCCCAAAACCTGCAACATCGATCCCAACCTGATCGAGGCGGCGATCACTCCGAAGACCAAGGCCGTTATTCCTGTCCATCTCTACGGGCAGCCGGCGGAGATGCGCCTAATCTCGAAGATTGCGAAAGCACACAACCTGTTTGTGATCGAGGATTGTGCGCAGGCTCTGGGTGCGCGCGGTGACGACTTCGCGATTGGTGAGCTGAGTGACGCGGTTTGCACCAGCTTCATTATTCAAAAAAATCTCGGTTGCTTCGGCGATGGCGGAGCGGTGACGACCAACAATTCCGAACTGGCGGAAGAAATCCGCAAGCTTCGAAACCACGGGTCAAACCAGCGTTCACACCACAGCCTTGGATACAACAGCCGGCTCGATGACATTCATGCTGCGGTCCTCAGCGTGAAGCTGAAACATCTTGATAACTGGAATGACCTTCGGCGGCAACGGGCAAAAGAATATGACGCGGGATTGGCGGGCACCTCGCTGAAGCTTCCGACCGTTCGGTCGGGCTTCCGCCACATTTTCCACCTCTATATCGTCGAAACCGAGCTTCGCGATGATTTGCAGGCTTACCTGAAATCCAAGGGCATCCGGGCTCTTACCCACTACCCCATCGCGATTCATCAGCAGGAAGGATATCCCTTTGGGCAGAACGCGCGAATTTCCGGCTCGCTTGAACATACCGAACGTTCAGCGGCCCGGGTGCTTTCACTGCCCATGTATCCGGAGTTGACCGCGGATGAAGCGAAGCTGGTGATCGACGGAATCAAAGAGTGGGAGAAATCACGCAAAGCCGCAAAGGGTTCAGCGAGAGCCTAGCTGGCCTGTAATCGGAATTTCCTGAAGGGTCATGAGAAGCGCCGGCCCGAAAGGGCAGGGGGGAGCTGCGCTCCGAGGCTGGCAGGCGGAGGTTTGTAAACACAGTTTTGAGGGAGGCTAGCCGAAAATGAGCGGAGAGAAGAGGTACGGCGTTGTGGTGGTCGGTCTGGGAAAGCGCGGCATGCACCATGCTGACGCCTTCTCAAACAACGGACGGTTCAAGATTGTTGGTCTCTGCGACATCGACAAGGAAAGGCTGGAAGCCGCGGCGAAGAAATTCGGAAGTCCCAGGACCAACACCGATGCCTCTGAACTGATGAAGGGGCTTAAACCTGACATCTTCTGTTTTTGCACGCTGCCGCAATTGCGGCTGGACATGATCCGCCTGGGCGTGGAGTCGGGCGCACGCCTGATCGCCTTTGAAAAGCCGATTGCACTGAGCACCAACGAAGCTCTGGAGATCATGAAACTGGTCCGCGACGCCAACGTCAAAACTGTGGTCAGCCACCAGCACCGCTACGGAGATCATTACCGCAAGGTAAAGGAAATCATTTCGAGCGGCGCCATCGGCCGGGTTCACACCGTTTACGGTACGGCCACGGGATGGATGATGCACATGCTGACCCATCTGATCGATTACATTCGCTGGTTCAATGATAGCGTGGAGGCGGAATGGGTGATTGGCCAGGCATCCGGCAAGGAAAAGTTTCGAGACAATCACCCCTCGCCCGACTACGTGGCGGGACTGATCCAGTTTGCCAACGGTGTTCGAGGCATTGTTGAAAGCGGCGACGGCGTCCCGGACGTTCCTGAAGTCGATTACTGGTGGCGAAAATGCCGAATCGGCGCCCAGGGCACGGAAGGCTTCGCGGAAGTGCTGACGGGCGGCGGCTGGCGCGCCATTACGAAGGATTCCGGGGGCGTGATTTCGGGGCCCGGCTGTATGGATTACGCGCACGATATGCCGCCATACATCCAGCAGATTGCCGACTGGATGGACGATCCGAACAAAGTCCACCCGTGCAACGGCGAGAGCGCGTACAAGGGGTTTGAAATCATGATGGCCATCTGCCGTTCGGCCACCCAGCGCGGCAAGATCAAGCTGCCGCTTGGACCAGGAGCAGCGGAACTGGAAGCCCTGGAGAAAGCTCTTCCTGATTAATCGCCGAATTTCACGGGGCGGGATATGACCGTTATCGGGAACTGCCAGGTTCCTGGCGGCCTGATTTTGAGCGTTCGAAACGCTGCCGACCAGCAGCCCGGCGCACACATCTGCCGCTAGGCAAGCGAAATTTCCACCTCGCTGCCACGGCGCTCGGCTGACAAATAGGCGCTATAGAGCACCGCGATGCTGTCAGAGGCCAGAGCGCCATTCGCCAACGGCTCGCGATGATCCCGAATGGCTTCAAGAAAATCCTGGAATTCCTGCAGGTAACCGTGCTGCCAGTCTTCGTCCGGCGCCGTATGGTTCCATCCCTGCTTGGTTGAGATCTTCTCTGTCACGTACACGTCCTTGAAGAAATCCTCTTTGGGATTGAAGGTTTCGAGGGCATCAATCGGGTTCAGATTGCAGCGGGTACGATGGTTGTTGGCAAAAACTTCAAGCCAGTTATGGACCCCGCCGAGAACGAGTTCTGAAGAGAAAATATCGGCTACCGTTCCGTCAGTGAACGTAATGTGTACCTGGCTGTAGTCTTCAATGTCTTCGTAATCCCGTCGAATGAAGCCCGCGTCCTGAAAGTCCTTCAAGCGAGTGATTTCGTGCGTACGGGCGGACACAGTGGCGGGCCGGATGGGTTTGCCGTTCCGCGCTCTTCCTTCGGCGATTTTCAGGTAGAGCGCTGCCGAAAGTGGATGGCAAGCCTTGCCCACGATTGAGCCGCCACCTGAAAATTTCCACATCCCGTAGTAAGGAGAATGTGATCCGTTGTGGGACGCGCCGCCGATCTGCCAGAGGATCTGCCCGCCGCTTTTTTCGATGATCTCCCGCTCCTTCTGGATGGAGGGAGCATAGACCCAGTCCTCGGCGTAACCGATCATCTTGCCGCTCTTGCGTGCAGCCTCCAGAATGCGGTGACAGCTCGCCATTGCCTCGCGGAGCATTATTTCCTTGGGAAAAGTGTTTCCACGAAATTCCACCCCGTTCGCCTTTGGGGGGCCATAGTAACCGGTAAAGGGCTTTTCGATAATGACGTGCTTGCCCCGCTTCAGGGCTTCAACCGCCACGGTTTCATGGCTGGAGCCTGGGGTGCAAACGTCGATCACATCGGCGGCGCCACACAACTGCTGAAGAGAGTCAAAAGCCTTGACGCCATAGTCCTGTGCAAACTTCTGGCGCGAGGCCGGGCGATGTGAAATGACGCCCGTGACAGCAAGAGGAACACCATACACTTTCTGGTAGCCCTTCATATGAAACCGCGCGGCGAAACCCGCTCCGGCAATGCCGATTCGAATAGGTTTTGTCATTGTCAGCTCCGCTGAGATTGTAAATTTGTTATCGGGCCGTTTGCAAGAAGGTTGGCCGCAGCCGGCGCGGCAGTCAAAGAGCCGGCGGTTCGATTCTGTGGCGTGTTTGCGGCCATTCGAAATATAATTGCACAAAGCGGAAGGAGCCGGTCTGTACCCTGCCGGCCGGCATGATCGCGAAGGTTTTTCATTTTTTGAGCGAGTGCGGAAGGCCTGGCGCAAGTGTTCTGCCCGGCGCCTTGCGAGGAGTCGGCCCCCCGTGCAAGCCGGACAGTCGCAGGATTCTTTCAGAGTTGCTAGTCTTTATAGGGCGGGCCAAGATTCTTTTCGACAGCCAGCCAGGATATTTCCAAGAGGTGAAACGGGACGACGATGAGCATCATCAGCATATTTAAGAAGATTGACAGGAACCTCTGGTTTGTATGTCACAACTGCCTGATGCACAACAACCATGACGCTTTGCATTCGATCTTTTACTCCGACAGCCCCAAGGTGAACGTGCTGGGGCGGCCCACAATGATCTGTCCGCGCTGCAACGATGCCAATACGCGCTCATTCCAGGAACTCAAAGATGAAGGATCGCAGTCGGCACTCTGGGGACTTGAGCGCATCGTGAAGAAACATCCCCGCAGGCAGTTCATCGTGAAACCTGCCGGCCAGAAAACCTCTGTGAATTGACGGCGGCTGGCGAACGCCACCGGCGAGACGGTCGCCAATTCTTCAAGAACTGTTGGAAGGGATTTCCACTTCCTGCGCCGATGGCCGTTGCAGTGGATTCGTTGGCGAGATGGCGAGAAGCGTCTCAGGCTCGCTGCGAGGCCGCCTCTGAGAGCGCGGTGATGCGGCTGCGAAGGTCCAGGAAGATCATATGCCCGATGATCAGGTGGGCGTCCTCGACCCGCTGCATATTGTCGGAAGGAACGATGACAGCGCAGTCGAGCAGATCTTTCATCTTGCCTCCGCCAAATCCTCCCAGACCCACAGTCGTTGCGCCAATGCGGCGGGCATGCTCGAGGGCCTTCAGAACGTTGGCTGAATTGCCGCTCCCGCTGATGGCGAAGGCCACGTCGCCCCGCTGGATGAAGTTTTCCATTTGCCGCATGAAAATGTCTTCGTACTGAGTGTCATTGGCCCAGGCCGTGATCATCGGCATGCTGTCCGTCACCGCGAGCGCTTTCATGCGCCTGAAAGTTGATAGGTGTCCGGGGCCGGGAAAGTGCGTTCCCTTGCCGAAGTCCGCCACCAGGTGAGATGCCAGTGCGCCGCTCCCGCCATTGCCGAAAGTGAAAACCGTGTGGTCTGTCTCGTAGCAGGCGAACAGGATGTCTGCGGCTTTCGAGATCTGCTCGAGCGGGAGCCTGTCAAGAACTGTCTTTAGTTCTGCCAGATAGGCAGAAAAATCATTTGTTGAGTTGGCCAATTTCATCACCTCTTTCGGGTATTTTGCAGCAGGGATCATCCCCCCTGGTCCCATGCAATCATCTGCGCCGCCAAGGAAGCCCTCTGCAGGGGCATACGCAGGCCATCCTCGGGGCGGCGACGATCATTGAGGCCAAATTATAATCCACCGGTGCAGCGCGGCGCAATTTCAGGCGGATTCCGGCGATTGCCTGCCCAGTCAGGCTGGACGGCCAGGCTCTTCTGGAAGCGGTTGGAGCGCTGCCGCAAAGAAGTGGAAGGGCCTTGACCGGTGAGTAGGCCGGGTTATAATTGGCGGTCACACCTGCCGGCTGGTCGTCATCCTGTTAAGGCGTGCGAAAATCACGCCGGACCATCATAGTGCGCGGAATTCTCGGGACTTTACGGCCCGAGAAAACCCTGCCGGCTACTGCACGAGGAGCGAGAAACCTGAAATGAAGCATTTACTCTACGTAGTGATTCTTGGACTTGTCTTTGGGCTGTTTGCCGGGCGGGGAATGGCGCAAACGGCGCCTCATCCGGCGGTTGCAACACAGGAGACCAGCGTCTCCCAGGTTCCCGCAAAGGGCCAGTCGCAAAAGCTCCAGAGCGAGATCGCCGATGCGCAAAGCGCGGGCGACAATGCCTGGATGCTGGTTTGTGCGGCGCTGGTTCTGATGATGACCGGGCCCGGTCTGGCGCTTTTCTACGGCGGGCTGGTACGGAAGAAAAATGTCCTCTCGACCATGATGCAGAGTTTCTCGCTGATGGCCCTGATCACGGTGGTCTGGGCGGTGCTCGGGTTCAGCCTTTGCTTCAGCCCCGGAACACCGTTTATCGGAGGCTTTGGACATCTTTTCCTGCACGGTGTCGGCAGCGCCCCCGATCCCACGTACGCGGGCACCATCCCGTTTGAAACCTACATGATTTTCCAGTTGATGTTCGCCATTATCACGCCGGCGCTGATTTGCGGAGCGTTTGCCGAGCGTATGAAATTCAGCGCCATGATTCTCTTCATGGTGCTGTGGTCCATCATTGTGTACGATCCAATGGCGCACATGGTTTGGGGGAAAGGCGGATTCCTGAATGCCTCACTAGGCGGGGCTTTCCCCACGCTTGACTTTGCAGGCGGCACGGTTGTTCACATTACTTCCGGGGTTTCGGCTCTGGTCTGCGCACTCTATCTGGGGAAGCGGGTCGGATATCCGAACGAGCCGATGCCTCCCCACAGCGTGGTCCTCAGCTTTATCGGAGCCTGCCTGCTGTGGGTGGGCTGGTTTGGATTCAACGCCGGCAGCGCGCTGGCCGCCAACGGCCTTGCCACCAGCGCCTTTGTTGCCACGGACTTTGGAGCGGCAGCTGCGGCTATCGGATGGGGAGCTGTAGAATGGATTCGAAATGGAAAGCCCAGCGTACTGGGGGTGATCTCCGGAGCGGTTGCGGGCCTGGTGGCCATCACGCCCGCTTCGGGTTTTGTGGCGCCGATGTCGGCGTTAATCATCGGTTTTATTGCCGGAGCCTTCTGCTATTGGATGGTGTCGATGGTGAAAAGTCGCTTCGGGTACGATGATTCGCTCGACGCCTTTGGAGTTCACGGGGCGGGAGGAACGATTGGAGCGCTTTTGACCGGCGTGTTTGCAACCAGCGTCATCAATCCCATTTTTAAGAACAGCCACGGCAAAGCGCTGCCGGTGGGTTTGATCGACGGCCACCCGGGCCAGCTGTTGAACCAGCTCGTGGGCGTGGCGATCGCCTGGGGCCTGGCGATTGTCGGGACCCTGATCATCCTGAAGGTTGTGGATGCGCTGGTCGGATTAAGAGTACCGCCGGAGCATGAGGTCCAGGGACTTGATCTGGCTCTGCATGGAGAAGAGGGCTACACCTTTGAGGCTTAACGATTCGTCGGAAGTCTTCCCGAGCATGACACTCTGAGGGCGGAGATAAGAAACTATGAGAAAAATTGAAGCGATCATTCAACCGTCGCGGCTGGAGCAGGTTAAAGCCGCGCTGCACGAAATCGGCGTGGAAGGGATGACCGTCCTGGAAGTGCGAGGCCACGGACGCCAGAAGGGCCACACGGAAGTCTACCGGGGCAGGGAATACAATGTTGACCTGCTGCCCAAAATGAAGATCGAGATGGTGCTTCCGGACCGGCTTGTCGATTCGGCGGTGGAGGCCATCCTGAACTCCGCCAAAACGGGCAAAATCGGCGACGGAAAGATTTTCCTCTACCCTGTTGAAGAAGCCATTCGCATCCGGAATGAAGAACGCGGCGAAGCAGCGCTTTAGCCGGCTCCGATCAGCGGAGAGCGGAAAGAAGCGCAGTGGCCCATGAAGGCGTTAACGGACTTTATGCAGAGGAGGTCACAGTGCGAAAACAGCGGCGAGGGCAGGACCTGTATTCAAAGGCTTTGAAACCGATTACGGCGAGTGCCGCAGGCGCGGACGGATCGGCGGTCGGAGTTCTTCAAGCAATCTGGCTTGCCGCCGCCCTGGCCGCAATATTGTTCGGTGCGTTGCCCGCAATGGCAGGGCAATCCCAGGTGGTTTTGAACCGGGGCGGCAGCACAATTGTGCTTGAGCCATACGCGCCGAACATTATTCGAGTGACGCTGAGCATGTCCAGACAGGAGGCAACGGCCCCGCCGGGATACGGTTTTATTGCCTCGCCCTCGGCCGAGGGATGGACGAACGAGCAAACCAGTGCGGGCGATATCGAACGGTCGTCGCGCCTGGTGGTGACCGTGGGCGTCAGTCATCCGGGAAAGCCTCTGCCCACGCAAGTAGATATCGCAAGGTACTTTCGCGGCTCGGTTCCCGGCGCTCATATTACGGTCGGCACGACGGCTGGCAAGAAACTGCTGGAACTGACGGGATGGTCCATGTCCGTCCCCAATTATAAGGATGGCAATGCGGGCATCCTCCATGACCGGCGCCCCACGGACAAGCCGTTTTACGAGGTGAGCGCCACGTTCGCTTCGCCGGCCAACGAGCATTATTACGGCCTGGGGCAGAACCAGGAAGGCTATCTCGATCACCGCGGGCACGTTGTTGATTGCTGGCAAAACTACAATGCGGCAGCAGCCCCGAGCGTCTGTGTCCCCTTCGTTGTCACCAATCTCGGCTATGGAATGATCTGGGACAATCCCTCCAAGACGACGATTGAGCCCGGTTTCAATGGACAAACAAAGTGGATTTCGCAAGTCGGCAACCGGGTTTCATTTTTCGTGATTGCCGGTCGCACCACCGACGAAATCTATGAAGGCTACCGCAAGCTGACCGGTCCGACTCCCATGTTGCCGAAAGCCGCTTACGGTTACATCCAGTGCAAGCAGCGTTACCGCAGCCAGGCCGAGGTTCTTGCCGTCGCGAAGGGCTACCGCGAGCGCCACCTGCCTGCCGACATCATGGTGGTTGACTGGTTCTACTACACCAAAATGGGCCAGATGGATTTCGACCCGCGGTACTGGCCCGATCCGGCCGCGATGAACCGTGAGCTCCACAAGATGGGCTTCCACACCATGATCAGCGTGTGGCCGCGCTTCGAGCCCGGTTCGCGGTACTATGACTTTCTGCTGAAGAAAGGCTGGTTCGAGCACCTGGCTGACGGCACGCCCACCAATGGCTTGCCGTATGACCGCGCAGGCTCCGACATCGACACGACGAACCCAGCGGCGGCCCGATGGTTCTGGGACGTCATCCGCGACAATATTCTGAGCAAGGGCTTCGATTACCTGTGGGCGGATGAAACCGAACCTGATCTGCCGCCGAACGGCAGCTACTTCTACATTGGACCCGGCATCCGCTACTTCAATGTCTATCCGCTGTTCCATACTGCGGCCCTCTATGACGGTTACCGGCGGGATTTCCACCACCGTGCTCTGATTCTTTCGCGCGACGCTTATTTGGGGGCGCAACGCAACGGAACCTTCTTCTGGTCTTCCGACATTGCTCCCACCTGGGACACTCTGCAGCGGCAAATCCCCACCGGGCTCGACTTTACAGCCTCCGGCATGGCGTATTGGACGGACGACATCGGTGGATGGCAATATCTGCCCGCGGTCCACCATCCCGCTCATCCTCCGCTGCTCGACCCTTCGGACGCGCGAGACAACGTGGGTGGGTATGACGACTATCCTGAGCTTTATACGCGCTGGTTTGAGTACGCCGCCTTCCTGCCCATCTTCCGGGCGCACGGCAGCCGCAAGTATAACGAGGTGTGGTCTTACGGAAAACAGGCGGAGCCGATTCTGGAAAAATACCTGCGGCTCCGCTACAAGCTGATGCCTTACATCTATTCACTGGCCTACCATACCTACAAGACCGGCGCTCCGTACATGCGTGCGCTCTTCATGGATTTTCCCAACGATCCCAAAGTTGCCCACATTCGCTACGAGTACATGTTTGGTCCGGCATTTCTTGTGGCTCCTGTGTACAAGCAGGGCGAGACCAGCCGCAAGGTCTACCTGCCGGCGGGCGCGGACTGGTACAACTATTGGACAAACCAGCGCTTCCACGGCGGACAAACCATTACGGTTGATGCCCCCATCCAGACTTTGCCTCTCTTTGTCCGCGCGGGGTCGATCGTGCCTTACGGTTCGCAGATCCTGAGCACCGATCAGGTACAGAAAATCGCGAAGGTACGCGTCTATGCAGGCGCCGATGGCGATTTCACGCTCTACCGGGATGATGGCGAGACGTACGCATACGAAAAAGGTGATTACAAGATTACGCGATTACACTGGGACAACGCTGCACACCGCTTGAGCCATCAAGGCGCATCGGCGTGGACGGGACCCGACTCCCAGATTATCGAGGTGATTGGGAGCGAGTGACACCCGGTTGACCCTTGCTTGTTCTGCAGTTTGTCTCTGCCGATGGTTCTTTCTTGAGGATTCCGACCTGCACATCCGTGCCCACGCGTGAAAATCCTCTTCCCACCCGGCCTTCAAACACAGATTTGATCTCGCGCCAGGAGTCGGTGACGTCATCCAATATCAGTAAACCGTTTGGCTTCAGGAGATCCTCGACGACTGCCATCTCCCGTTCCAGGTACTCGCCGGAATGGTTGCCATCGATCACGCAGAAGTCGAAACGGCCGGAGCAGAGAAATTTCAGCGCAGGCAGTTGCTGTTCGCAACTCAACTCGCCAGAGAAGGCAGCAGCGGGATCGTAGTCACCGGTGGAATCCAGCCCGTCGTTGCTGATGTTTTTCTCCAGGGTGTAACCGGTCAGAAGCAGGCTGTTGGCCTGGCATTGGAAGCGGCACAGGAGACGAATGACTTTTCCGGCCGGGTCGGAAATGCCCCGGTGCGGAACATTCGGGTCGATCGCCATCACACGGGAACCCGGGTGCAGGCTCTTAACGAGGCTCGTGAAGTAACATAAGGATACGCCAACGAAGTTTCCTGCATGGAGGCCCAAGAGCGGCTCTCCAGCGTATAACCGTGAGATCGCTCTGCCGCAATATTCCAGCGAGGCCGGCGGCATGCTGCCCTCGATCACCTGTCGCTGGTCGCACCCCTGCGCCTTGAGGAATGCCACTGCTTCCTCGTAGTCGAACGTGGCGCCGTCATCCCTGTTCCGATCCTCCGCGCGGGCTGCCCGGGCGAGCCGCATGGCCCGCTTCCGCTTGAACTCGGAGCGGAGTACCGCAAGGCTGTGGGGAACAAGGAATCCCAGTAGGAACTTTGGCAATTTCCTGCTCATGGGGACATCAGCCTGTATGGCAGAGTTCGATTGTGGCGGATGACTCCGAGTCTCAGGGGTTTGACATCAGATCGAAGGATGAAGCAAACGCCCTCCTCTGAGACTCCCAAGTCCCACCACGTCCCATTGTAAGCAACGGGATGGGTGGTACGACAGGAGTTTCAGAGAGGAGCCGGATGCCAAAAACTTGTGGGGCTAACCCCTCTACCTTTGCTGCGAGCCAGCAGCCACCTTGGCTTCGATGGCACGGAGCATCTCTTGATTCGTGGAAAACTTGAACTCTGGAAGTCCAAGTGCCTGAGCCCTCGAAGCTTCCACCTCGCCAAGCCTGACGATATCTTCCTTTGTTACGACCTCGAGCCCTTTGCCGCGCAGCTCGCGGAGGACATCTTCGTTCGACGGACTCGGTTTACTTTCCGCCTGTTCCAGATACTTGAGGACGTGTTCCACGCCATGCTCGGCGTCGAAGCGGGCCTTGCCGACAAGACCTTCACTGGCCTTGCGAGCCCACCCGACGACAAAAACGCCGTCGACCACTTTCCCGGAAGAGGGATCGAAGACCTCATAAGCAGCGCGGTCAGGATCTGCCGAGTCAGGATTGGTGACATAAGAGTTCTTGCCATAGGGCAAACCCAAACCCGGATCGGCAAGATCGCCGATGGCAAAGATGAGCGTATCAAAGTCCAGCGATACTTGCTTGTCAGTCGCTTTGGGCCGGGTGTTCTCGCCGTCGCGGACAAGGACGTTTTCAACGACACTGAGCTTTGCGATCCGATCGTCCGTACCGGGCTCGATTCCGATTGGGGAAGTCAGGAAACGGAAGGTCAGCTTCGATGCCGGTGAAGATTCCGGCTGGGATTTGAGCCAGGGGAACGTGGTGTCGGGAACCTGGCCGACGTCCTGACCAACGGCCTGGCAAGCTGCTGCAACGCGTTTCAGCTCTTCGCTGAACACCGCGCGATCCAGGAAAGGTTCAATATGATCAAATTCCTTGCGGTCGAACTTGACTTCGAAGGGGCCGCGACGCGCAATAACGGTGACCTCTTCCGGCTTTTCGCCCGGCTGGTCAATCAGCAGCCAGCGCGCGATATCCACCATCACGTTACCCATTCCGATGATAGCCACGCGGCGTCCGGTAGAGAAATCCTGCGACGCAAAAGGTGGCAGCGAATTGTAATAGTAGACAAAATCCTTGGCCGAATACACTCCCTTTGCGTTCTCGCCGGGAAGGCCCAGCTTCTTGGTTCCCTGCGCTCCCACCGCAAAAACGATGGCTGTCGGATGCCAGTCGCGCAGCCCATCAACGGTCAATCGTTCGTCGGAGCGCACTCGGGCGTTGCCAATGTAATCCACGTTAGGCATGGCCAGAATCTTGGCAAACTGCTTCCTCAGGCCATTTTTCATGTGAAATTTCTGGGGGTAGATGCCGTACTCGGCCAGTCCGCCGGGCTTGATGTCCCGGTTAAGTATCAGAACACGATGTCCGACGTTTGCAATCTTGCGGGCAGCGAAAAGTCCAGCGGGGCCGGCACCCACCACGTAAACTGTTGCTTGATCCATGAGTAACCTCATTGCCTCTCAGCATAAATCTCCCACTCATGGCGCGCCGCCCACCGGCCTCCGTGGGGCCTGTTCACAAAAAACACCATCAACGCAGGTATCCCTGCTTGTGTGGAATTTTAGCAGATTCGCCGGGCCGTGCACAACTACGCACATGACGTTTATCACATCCGGCAAGTCGGTCCGTGCATTCTGATTCATAGCGGGCCCCTGATCACGGGGGGTGAGAAAATTGGCAAAAGTCCAATCTCGTGTGCAGCAAGGGGTGTATGATGGGTAGCTCATATCCAGACGTGCCGAGGTTGATTTCTGAGATTCCACTGGCGATGACCTTCCTGCTTTTCGAACGTCACATCGCTGGCTGCTGCAGACATCGACTCTCCTGCCCACAGATGGATGACAAGATCCTGCCAATTTCTTTTCCTCAGGGATGGAGGTATTTACATGGCGACCATGAATCGCAGAAGATTCTTCCAGATTTCTGCTGCATCATTCCTGGCTGAAAACCTGTTGGTAGAAGGGGCGGCATTTCCACTTCTGGCTCAAGCATTCCCGCGCGGAATGCGGCAGGACCTGGAGAATAACCCGTATCGTGCTGCGCTCGAAAAGTTAGAGGCGATGGTGACGCTGCCTCTCCCGGACTGGCGGGCACATGCAGACAACTTGCCTCATCCCGAGGATCCGCGCCTGGACGATTCAGATTGGAAGCTCGTCAAGGTCAGCGAACGAATAAACGAGCGGCCGATGTGGTTCCGACGTACCGTTGAGATCCCTCCGTCCATGGGTGGTTACGGCATGGAGGGCAGGCGGATGCTGCTGGCGCTGCGGCTCGGTTTTCCGGGACACGGCCGCGTGCGAGTGTTTTTTAACGGCTCGATGGTGGAAATGACTGCCGACAACACTCAGCAACCCATTCTGTTGAGCGAAAGCGCCAAACCCGGTGAAAAGTTTGTCGTTGCAGCCTATGCACCTCCGGGGGAAGGCTGGGCAAGCGTCATCGACGCCCGGCTGGATGTGGATTATCCTCCGGGGCAGCCGAATCCGTTGACCATGCTCCAGCAGATTATGGCGGTGCACGCGGCGTCAAAAGGTTTTCCGGAGGGACAATCTGAACGTGAGCAGCAACTGGCTGCTGCGGTGAGAGCGATCGACTTCGGGGCTCTGGACGCTGGCAACCAGAGGGCCTTCGAGAAATCCCTGGCGGCGGCTGACGCAAGAATGCGGCCCCTGGCGGACTGGATGAAGCAATTCACCATTCTTGCCGTCGGAAATGCCCACATTGATCTGGCATGGTTGTGGCCGTGGACCGAGACGGTCGAAGTAGTGCGCGATACTTTCGGCACGGCTGCGGAGTTGATGGATGAGTATCCGCCGTTTACATTTGCCCAATCCACTGCGCAGGATTTCCTGTGGCTGGAAAACAAGTATCCCGACCTTTTCCGTGAAATTCAGCAGCGCGTGAAAGACGGCCGCTGGGAAATGGTGGGCGGCATGTGGTGTGAGCCCGACTTGAACATGCCGTGCGGCGAGTCTCTGGTGCGCCAGCTGTTGACGGGCAAGCGGTACTTCCAGCAGAAATTCGGTGTGGATGTGAAGATCGGATGGAATCCGGATTCATTCGGTTACAGCCGCCAGCTTCCCCAGATTTACAAACGTTCGGGGGTGGATTATTTCGTAACGCAGAAGATGTCGTGGAACGATACGGTGCCGATGCCCCACAAGCTGTTTCACTGGGAGGCGCCGGATGGCAGCCGGGTTCTCACCTATTTCCCGCATGACTACGTCAACGGAATCAACCCGGTCCAGTGTGCGCAGTATATCGGCGAGGATACGTCGCTCTGCTCTGACTACCACACGCAGATGCTACTTTACGGAGTGGGCGACCACGGAGGCGGGCCGACGCGCCAGATGCTGGACGCCGCCAGGCGCTGGCAACAGTCCCCGAAGGCGGCGTTCCCGAATTTCAAGTTCAGCACGGCGCAGGAATTCTTTGATGAGATTGACAGCAACCTTTCAAAGCTGAATCTTCCCGTTTGGAACAACGAAATGTATCTTCAGTTCCACCGCGGAACTTATACGTCACAGGCTGACAGCAAGAAGCGCATGCGACAAATGGAACGGTTGCTGCTCGATGCGGAAAGGTTCTCTTCGCTCGCCATGCTCCACGGGCGCGAATATCCGCAGGATCAGTTTGAAGATTGCTGGCGGCGCGTGCTGTTCAATCAATTCCACGATTTGATGGCTGGTTCTGGAATCCACATTGTTTATGTGGATGAAGCGGAAAGCATGGAATTCGTTAAGCTCACCAGCGAGCCGATTCTGGCTGTATCTCTAAGGACCTTGGCAGCGCGCATCGATACGCAGGGCCCGGGGTTGCCGGTGGTTGTCTTCAACTCTCTCAGCTGGGAACGCACCGATGTGACTGAAGCGGAAGTACAGTTCCCAGGGCGAGTCGAGAACGTTGAGGTCCAGGACCCCGAAGGCCACGTCGTGCCTGTGGCTGTCGTCTCTCGTGACGACTCGACCGGGACGGTGAGGGTGCGATTCCTGGCCCGGTCTGTGCCTGCGAACGGTTATCGTGTGTTCCACGTTGTTACGGGCAGCGGCTTGAATGCGGCTGCGTCAACGCTGAAGGCCCGTGGTCTCCATATGGAGAACGAGTTCATCAGCGTTGACATCGATCCCAGAACTGGTTGCGTCACGGATCTCATCAACAAGAAGGACGGCAGGAACATTTTGCGGTCGGGCGGCAAGGGCAACCTGCTGGAAGCCTTTGTGAACAAACCCAAACAGTTTGACGCCTGGAACATCAACCCGAATTACGAGGAATTCAAGACGGAATTGCTGCAGGCCGAAGAAGTGAAGCTGGTGGAGAATACTCCGGTCCGCGCAGTGGTGCGGGTGAAGAAGAGCTTCCAGAAGTCGACCTTCGTTCAAGATATCTGCATGTATCCGGAAGTACCGCGCGTGGACGTGAACATGCAGGCACACTGGCACGAGCAGCAGATTATGCTGAAGGTCGCGTTTCCGTTGGACATCAAACCGCTCAATGCCACTTATGAAATTCCATACGGAACTGTCGAGCGGCCGGCGATTCCTCATGTTCCCGGAAAACCTCCGGTGCCGTTTACCGAAGCGACAGAGGTTGGCAAGAAGCTGCCCAAGTACGATCCCCTGCTGGCGCAGGAAGCTGAATTTGAAGTCTGCGCGCAGCAATGGGGCGACCTCTCGGAGAATGGCCGCGGATTCAGTTTGCTGAACCGTGAAAAGTACGGGTACGATACGTTTGAGCCGGGAACCATTCGCCTGACGTTGCTGCGCTCGCCGATCGACCCCGATCCGCACGCCGATCAGGGATTTCACGAAATGACTTATGCGATGTATCCACACGCGGGCGGCTGGCGCGAGGCCGATACCGAACTTCGTGGGTATGAACTGAACTATCGCCTCCTCCCCGTGGTCACCGTAGCGCATGAAGGCTCGCTTCCTTCCACTCACTCATTTGTGCAGATTGAGCCGAAGAATGTGATTCTTACCTCCATCAAGAAAGCCGAGGACGATAAATCGCTGATCTTCCGTTTCTTCGAATTCGAGGGCAAGCCCTCGCAGGTGCGGCTGCGATTGCCTGAGGCTGCTGCCGGGGCCGTGCAGACCAACCTCATGGAAAAAGAAGAGAAGAGGCTTACTCTTGAATCAAATGGGCGAGAGATTGTCGTGCCCATCGGCCGGTATGAGATCGCAACCGTCAAAGTCACACTAAAGAAAGACGCCGGGGGCGCGCCGCCTCCCTATCGCGTCTAGAGAGTCGCGCGATTTGGAGCAGGTGGCTTTGGTAACTTTTTGACCATCCGGAAGCGAATTCATATCCGCGGAATCGTGCAAGGGGTGGGTTTTCGCCCTTTCGTCTACCATCTGGCCCGCCGCTTCCAACTGGCCGGGTTTGTGTGCAATACCCCCGACGGCGTCCTGATTGAAGTGGAGGGACCGGACGCCGCGATCGCCAATTTTCTTCAAGACCTCCCGAGCGGCGCACCGCCGCTAGCTGAAATCGCCAGCGTAGTTGCCGGCGAAATTGAAATTCTGGGGGAAGCAAAGTTCATCATTCGAGAAAGCGTGGAACAGGAGTTTAACGCTGTCCTCGTTTCCCCCGATGTTGCCACCTGCGACGATTGCCGGCGGGAATTCACGGATTCCAGCGACCGGCGATTTGGCTATCCCTTTACCAACTGCACCAATTGCGGTCCGCGCTACAGCATCATCGAGGACGTCCCCTATGACCGTCCAAAGACGACGATGCGCGAATTCCGCATGTGCCCCGACTGCCAGGCCGAGTATGACGACGCGGGCAACCGCCGTTTCCACGCGCAGCCGAACGCCTGTCCCAATTGCGGCCCGCAGCTTGCATTGGTGGATTCCGATGGCGTTGCCATTCTCATTCCAGACAATTACGAAGACAAGCGCCAGACGAATCTGGAAACAGTGCGTAAGGTGCGCCATCTGCTGCGCCAGGGGAAGATTGTCGCCATCAAAGGGCTGGGAGGATTCCATCTGGCCTGTGATGCAGAGAACCACGAAGCGGTGATACGGCTGAGGGCGCGCAAACGACGAAGCGACAAGCCGTTTGCTTTGATGGCGGCTGACGTTGCCTCAGTGAGTGGATTTTGCCAGGTTTCGCGCGAAGATAGCGACACCCTCCTTAGTCCCCGTCATCCCATCGTGATCCTTCCCCGACGGCCGGACGCGCGTATTTCTCCCGCCGTAGCTCCGGACAACAACACTCTGGGAGTGATGCTTCCCTACACCCCTCTGCACTCACTCCTTTTTGGTGAGAAGCCGGAAGACCCGCCCGCTTTCACAGCTCTTGTGATGACCAGTGGAAACCTGAGCGAAGAACCGATCGTTACCCGCAACGACGAAGCGCTTTTGCGGCTGGGCCGTGTTGCTGACGCTTTCCTCTTGCACAACCGACGAATCCACATGCGCGTCGATGACTCAGTGGTGCGCGTGATCCGGGGAAAGGAGCGGATCTTGCGGCGGTCGCGGGGGTACGTTCCGGCTGTGATCGATCTGGGGGCGCCGATTGCCGAAATTCTGGCCTGCGGCCCAGAACTTAAGAACACTTTTTGCCTGACCCAGGGGCAGCACGCCATCCTGAGCCAGCATATCGGTGACCTGGAAAACTACGAGACATTGTGTTTCTTTGAGGAAACGCTTGCGAACCTCAAGAAGCTCTTCCGTGTTGAGCCGCGGGTGATCGCCTATGATCTCCACCCGCGCTACCTGAGCACTCAGTACGCCTTAGAACAGACCAGCCTCCGCAAGGTGGGCGTGCAGCACCACCATGCGCATATCGCCAGTTGCATGGTAGAGAACGGCCTGAATGAGAAGGTCATCGGAGTGGCGTTCGACGGGACCGGATACGGCATGGATGGGCAGATCTGGGGCGGGGAATTTCTGATCGCTGATTTCAAAGGGTTCGAGCGCCGGGCGCATTTGCGCTATGTTCCGCTGGCGGGTGGCGATGCCGCTGTTCGCGAGCCGTGGCGCTCTGCGCTGAGTTATCTTCGGGAAACCTATGGGGACGAATTGCCTGGAGACCTTCCGCTGTGGCGAGCCGTTCCGGAAAGAAAACGCCTGTTGGTGGGAAAGATGCTGGAACGGGGGATTAACACCGTGGCGACGTCGTCGTGCGGACGACTCTTCGACGCGGTGGCGTCCCTCCTGGGATTGCGGCACGTAATTAACTTTGAAGCGCAGGCTGCCATCGAACTTGAGATGGCGGCGAGAGAGGGGGTTGGAGGGGTTTATCCCTTCCAGATCGAGTTCACCGATCCGTGGCAGATTGATGTTCGCCCAATGATAGAATCGATAGTCAGTGAGATGCAGGACGGTGAGATGCCCGGGGTGATTGCGGCACGGTTCCACAACACGCTAGGGGAGATTGTTGGGCAAGTCTGCCGGGAATTGCGTGAACGCGAAAGGCTGAACAAGGTGTGCCTGAGCGGGGGCTCCTTCCAAAACATATTCCTGTTGCGACGCTCAGTTGCAAGCCTCAGCGAGTACGGGTTTCAAGTTTACTTGCATGAAAAAGTGCCGCCCAACGACGGTGGGGTCTCACTGGGGCAGGCGGTGATTGCCAACGCTGCATTGAAAACAGGGGCTTGACGATGTGCCTGGGAATTCCCGGCCAAGTTGTATCGCTCGTGGACGCAGGCGGCCTGCGCATGGGCAAAGTCCGGTTCGGAGGAATTGTTCGCGACGCCTGCCTGGAATACGTGCCCGAAGTCGTGCCGGGCGATTATGTGATCGTTCACGCTGGTTTCGCCATCACCCGTGTTGATGAGGCGGAAGCGGCACGAACGTACGAGCTTCTGGAAGAAATGGGGCAACTGGTCGAACTTGACTCGACTGACGCTGAGGCGGAATCCGCAGGGGACCATCCGTCGGGTGACGCACCCCATTGACTTGCTGACCTGCGGATTCGAGAGTTGTCGATGAAATATCTGGATGAGTACCGCGACGCAGAGCTTGCGCGAGGGCTGCTGGAAGAAATCCGGCGTGTACAGAAGCGGCCGTGGGTTCTGATGGAAGTGTGCGGCGGCCAGACGCACTCCATCGTCAAGTTTGGGATTGACGACATGCTGCCCAGGGGCGTTGAGCTGGTACACGGCCCGGGATGTCCTGTGTGCGTCACGCCTCTTGAACTGATCGACAAAGCTCATGCCATTGCGTCACGGCCTGAGGTTATTTTTTGTTCATTCGGTGATATGCTGCGCGTGCCTGGCTCCGATTCCGACCTGCTGACAGTGAAGTCCCGGGGCGCGGACGTGCGTGTGGTCTATTCTCCGCTCGATTGCCTGAAGATTGCCCGCAAACATCCGGACAGGCAGGTGGTGTTTTTCGCCATTGGTTTCGAGACTACGGCTCCCGCGAACGCCATGCTGGTTTGGCGTGCAAAACAGGAGGGAGTTCGGAATGTTTCGGTGTTGGTTTCGCACGTTCTGGTACCACCAGCGTTGGAAGCGATCCTCGACTCGCCATGGAACCGGGTTCAGGGTTTTCTGGGACCGGGACACGTCTGCGCCATTATGGGTTATCAGGAATATGAAAAGATCAGCGCGCAGTATAAGGTGCCGATCGTGATCACGGGCTTTGAGCCGGTGGATTTGCTGGAAGGCGTACTGATGGCGGTGAAACAGCTTGAAGGAGGACGCGCGGAGGTTGAAAACCAGTACGTGCGGGCGGTGACACGGGAAGGGAACCATGCGGCGCGAAAGATTGTCTTCAGTGTGTTTGAAGTTTGCGGCCGATAATGGCGGGGTGTGGGGCTGATCCCGCATAGTGGCTACAGGCTGCGTGAGGAATTCAAGAGTTTTGATGCCGAGCGGCGTTTTGAGGTGGGCGCGATCGATACCCAGGAGCCTTCCGTGTGCATCAGTGGGGAAGTCCTGCGAGGCATCAAGAAACCGCACGACTGCCCTGCGTTTGCGACCGACTGCACGCCCGCCCATCCCTTGGGGGCGACCATGGTTTCATCGGAAGGCGCCTGCGCCGCGTATTATCTTTACGGGCGGCACTTGAAAGCGGAGGCAGGCGGATAGCGGCCAGTTCGTGATCGGGTCGATTGGGAGGACAGGAATTGGCAGATGAAGAGAAGCGCCACACGTTACCGGGTGAAGCCTGTCCCGCACCGGTTCTCGAGCACAAACAGATTGTGCTGGGACACGGCAGCGGCGGAAAGCTGACGCAGGAGCTGGTTGAAGGGCTGTTCCTGCCGAACTTCAACAACTCCTATCTGTCTCAGCTTGACGACCAGGCCGTGTTGGAGGTGAACGGGTCACGGCTGGCCTTCACAACGGATTCCTTCGTGGTGACTCCGATCTTTTTCCCCGGCGGCGATATCGGGCGCCTGGCGATCAACGGCACGGTGAACGATCTGGCGATGGGCGGGGCAACGCCCCGTTTTATCGCTGCGGCATTCATTTTGGAAGAAGGTCTGGCAACCGAGGATCTGGCCCGCGTCGTGGAATCGATGCGGCAAGCGGCTGAGAAAGCCGGAGTTCTGCTGGTGACCGGTGACACCAAAGTAGTGAATCACGGCAAGGGAGACCAGATTTTCATCACCACAACGGGGCTGGGAATTTTGGATCGGTCTGTCAAAATCTCTTCGAGCGAGGCGCGGTCGGGCGATCGAATTCTTTTGAGTGGGATGATAGGCGATCACGGCATGGCCATCATGTCACGGCGCGAAGGGCTGGAATTTGAAGGGCCAATCGAAAGTGACACAGCCCCGCTCCACACGCTGGTTGCCTCGATGCTGGAGGCCAGCGAAGAGATCCATTGCCTGCGCGATCCCACTCGCGGCGGTGTGGCGACAATTTTGAACGAAATCGCGGCGCGATCGCAGGTTGGCATGGAGCTGGACGGAAGGAGCATTCCGGTTCGCGAAAGCGTGAAGGGCGCGTGCGAAATTCTGGGGCTTGATCCGCTCTACGTCGCAAACGAAGGCAAACTGGTGGCTATTGTGGCTCCGGGTGCGGCCGATGCCGTTCTGGAGCGGATGCGCAGTCATCCCCTGGGAGGCGATGCGTGCTGCATTGGTGAGGTGGTTGGCGCTCACCCACGCCGCGTGCTGGTGAAAACGGAGATTGGTGGAACCCGCGTGCTGGACGTGATGCTCGGCGAACCACTCCCGAGGATTTGCTGACTTACTCCGCAATTTCCAGGCTTTCGAGCAGAATCTCCTGGGCGTGCGGATCGTTGGTGTCCGTCAAGGCTTCGACCTCCAGTTTGGCACACTCGGCGATTGTCCCCTGTGACGCCACTTCAAAGTGCTCGCGAAAATGTCGGGCTGACATGTGTGAGAGTGCGCCCAGCTTGACGCTGATGCGCAGAACCTTTCGAGCGTTTTGTTCGCGGGCAACCCTCTCGATTTTTCTCATCAGATCGTTCATCACAGAAGCCTCGTGCATAATCAATCAGACTCCTTGTCCGGTCTCCGACTTCAGGATTTTCACCTCTTGGAGAATCCGATTTGTGGCTTCCTGCAGCGCTGCGGTGACTTCGCGCGAAAGTTCGTCTCCGGCCCGGAAGTTACGTCCTTCAATCCCAAACACAAGCAGGCGCGGCGGCAGTTCGTCCAATGCGCGTGCCATTTCAATCGCCTCCGGAAGGCTGAAGGCGTGGGTCGAACTGTGGAACAGTTGCGCCGGCAGCGGATTGCGAATCGGGTCCAGACGATGGATGGCGCCTGGTGATCGCCCGGAACTGACGGCATCAATAAGGATGACGGCCTCAGCATTTTTCCATGTTTCCATCAGTGATGCCCCTTCACCTGAATGCTCGATGATCACGCACGAGTCGAGACGCATCTCATTCAGCCGGCGGGCCACCAGCAGCCCTGCAGCATCGTCTCCCCGAAAGGGATTTCCAACGCCGATGATGAGCAGTCGCGGGGTCTGCACAGCGTTCACGAGGCGAACCGGTCACTCGCGCTCGAGGTCGAGCTTGAGAAAGTGTGTTGAGCAGGAGATGCATGGATCATAGTTGCGGATGGCCTGCTCGCACCGCCAGCGAAGTTCCTCCTGGCTGTCCTGAAAGTGTTTGGGGATGAATTGCCAAAGGTCCTGTTCGATGGTTTTCTGGTTCTGCGAAGTGGGCGGAACAATCTTGGCCTCGCGAATGGTGCCGCTTTCATCGATGCGATACCGATGGTAAAGGGTGCCGCGCGGCGCCTCGGTGCAGGCATAGCCGCGGGCGGCTCGGGGGTGGATGGAAACACTTGGGCGGTCTGGACGTTCGTAACGCCCGATCAGGCGGATAGCCTCATCACAAGCCTGCAGTATTTCAATGCTGCGAATAATGATGCTTTGGAACGGATTGTGGCACACGGGACCAAGCCCGGCGCTCCGCGCTGCATCCTGCGCGATGGGCGACAGGCGGTCAAAGTTCAGATTGTAGCGAGCCAGCGGACCCACGAAGTATGGCGTGTGCGGCTTGAGAACCGAATGCAGCGCGTTCGAGTAGGGCACATGCTCTTCTGTGAAGTTATCATCGTAGTCGTGGACTGAAACGTCGAGCCCGAGACTGGAAACCAGCCGGCCTTCGTTGAACGGATATTCGTCGGGATGCCTGAGCGAAACGAAAACGTAATCCTGTTTGAACTCGGGAAATGGAAATTGCGCCACCCATTTGACCGTCTCAAGCGCCGCGTCGCGCGCCCATTTCATTCGTTCCGCCAGGGGGGCCAGTTCCTTGCGAGTGGGTACCCGGTAGAACCCGCCAACCTGAACATTGATAGGATGAATTTCGCGCCCGCCCAGTAAGGTGACAATTTCGTTTCCTGCCTTCTTGAGCTGAAGGCCACGTTGGACAATTTGGGGATGCTCGCGCGCCATCTGGATGGCGTCAGGAAAACCGAGAAAATCCGGCGCGTGAAGCATGTAAACGTGCAAGGCGTGGCTTTCAATCCACTCGCCACAATAGATCAGCCGGCGCAGGTCGCGGAGCGGACCTTCCACCCGGACGCCGAAAGCGTCCTCCATGGCGTGGACGGCACTCATCTGATAGGCAACGGGGCAGATGCCGCAGATTCGGGACGTGATGTCCGGAGCTTCACTGTATCGGCGGCCGCGCAGGAAAGCCTCAAAAAAGCGGGGCGGTTCAAAGATCTTGAGCTTGACATCCACCAGCTTGTCACCCTGGATTTTCACGAAAAGGGCACCTTCGCCTTCCACGCGGGCCAGATAGTCCACTTTGATGGTTCTACTTTTCATGGGCCTCGCTTTCCTTGCGGAAGGGATCGGCGTAAGCGTTGAAGCCGCGGAATGCGCGAACGAGGTCATTCCCCTTGGCGCCGAGATGACCCCATGCGATGCTGAGAGATTTGGTATTCGGAGACTCCATGGGCCCGAAGCAGCCGTAACAGCCGCGATCGTATGCGGGGCAGATGGCGCCGCAGCCCGCGTGGGTGACCGGTCCAAGGCATGGTGTGCCGTGTGCGACCATCACGCAAATGTTTCCGCGCAGCTTGCACTCGATACAAACGCTGTGCGCGGGCGTAATCGGTTTGCGGTTGTTCAAAAAGGCGCTGATCACTTCGATGAGCTGACGCTTGTCTATAGGGCAGCCGCGCAGCTCGAAATCCACAGGAATGTGTTCGCTGACGGGAGTCGATTTGCTGAGGGTTTCAATATATGCCGGGGTCGCGTAGACGATCGACATGAATTTCTTGACGTCCATGAAGTTGCGGAGGGCCTGGATTCCGCCCGCCGTAGCACAGGCGCCGATGGTAACCAGGAATTTCGACATGCGCCTGACCTGATGGATCCTCTCTGCATCGTGAGGTGTGGTGATGGAACCTTCCACGAGGGAGAGGTCGTAGGGTCCCTTGACCACTGCGCGCGAAGCTTCAGGGAAGTTCGAGATCTCAACTTCGCCTGCCACGGCCAGCAGTTCGTCTTCACAATCCAGAAGGGTGAGTTGGCACCCGTCACAGGAGGCGAATTTCCAGACCGCGAGTTTGGGTTTCTTCGGTTGCGCCGCCATTAAATCTCCCGAATTTCAAAGAATGGTTGAATTTTGTCGTAGCGGAAGATCGGCCCATCCTTACAAACAAACGTGGGGCCAAGCTGGCAATGGCCGCAGAGGCCGATGGCGCACTTCATATTGCGCTCGGTTGAAATATAGATCTGTTCGACGCTGACGCCGCGTCTCAGAAGTTCCAGGATGGTGAACCGCATCATGGCTTCAGGGCCGCAGACCATCACCAGGGTATTTTGCGGATCGAAATGGGCGCGGGGAATGATGGTGGTCACGACGCCGACCGAACCTCGCCACTCAGCCAGTGCTCGGTCCACCGTCACGTGGACGCTGAGGTCCAGACGGGCCCGCCAGCGCTCCAGCTCTTTTCGAAAGAGAATGTCATCCGGCGTGCGGGTCCCATACAGCAGAACAACCCGCCCGTATTTCTCGCGATGGGCGAGAATCGAGTAGATGGCAGGTCTGAGCGGCGCAAGGCCGATACCGCCCGCCACGATTACGACGTCCTTCCCGGCAGCTTCTTCCACCGGCCATGAACTCCCAAACGGGCCACGAACTCCCAGGAGGCCGCCCCGCTTCAAGCCACGCATAGCCCCGGTGACCACGCCAACCTCCCGAACGGTATGGATCAGGCTTTGCGGATGCGCAGGGTCTCCGCTGACCGAGATCGGGACCTCGCCTTTGCCGAAAACATAGAGCATATTGAACTGCCCGGGTGCGAAGGGAGACAGACGATTGCCATTTGCAGGCGACACTTCAATCGTGAACGTGTCGTGTGTCTCTTGCCGCGTCGTGAGGACGCGATAGAAGTCCGGCGTCATCGAATCCGGACTTGCAACCGTTACTTTTTCTTCAGGCATGGACTTCATAGATGTTTAACAGTTGCAGCCTTGCTGCGTCCAGTCTTTCCTGCATGATGGTTACAAAGCGTTTCAAGAGCTGGTAACCCAGGTCGTGATCCTGCTCGCACTTGGTTCGAAGGCATTTCCCATCGAGCGCAATTGTACGGGTCACTTCCATAGCGCTTGCGTCAAACATCCAGAGATAGGGAGGGACCAGCCACGACCAGCCAAGAACTTCGCCCTCGCCCAGCGTCTGAACTTTGACTGGGCCGCGTCCGGCCACAAACATTTCAAGCGACACCATTCCGTGGCGGATCAGATAGAAATGGTTTGCCTGTTCGCCTTGACGGAAGATGAAATCACCGGCGTTAAAACGCACGTTCGAGGCGCAGCCGACAATCAAGTCCAGATGATGCTCCTCGAGGTCCCGGAAAAAAGGGTGCTCGGCCAGAATGGTTTTAAGTGTCTCCATGATAACCCTCGCTTGATTCTGTTGGATGATCTTCTGATTCCCGTATGGCGCGGACTTCTTCAGTAATGTCAATGGCTGCTGGGCACCAGGTGATGCAGCGACCGCAACCCACACAACCTGAAGTGCCGAACTGATCAATCCAGGTTGCCAGTTTGTGGGTCATCCACTGGCGATAGCGGGCTCTTGTGCTGGCGCGGACGCTGCCGCCGTGGATGTACGAGAAATCCATTGTGAAGCAGGAGTCCCACCGTTGCCATCGCTCAGCGTGATCGCCTTTCAAGTCCGTAACGTCTTCGACGGTGGAGCAGAAACAGGTGGGGCAAACCATGGTGCAGTTGGCGCAGGTCAGACAGCGTGACGCTACGTTATCCCAGCGCGGGCTCCTGTAATTGCGATACAGCAAATCCTTGATTCCAACGGTGTCCATTTGCCGGCCCATCAGGCTGGCTGCTGTGTTCACAGTTTTCTCGGCGGCTGCCTGTTCGGCTGAGCCGGCCGCGGAGTGAGGAATCTGATCGAGGACCACCTGGCCGGCCTCGGATCCGGACTCCAATACAAAATAGTGCCGCTCGCCTTCCAGAATTTCCGTTAAAGCCAAATCGAAACCCGCCGTAGCTTTCGGGCCTGTGTTCATGGACACGCAGAAGCAGGTTCCTCCAGCCTGTCCGCAGTTGACCGCGACGATAAACGACCCCTTGCGGCGCGCCTGGTACGAAATGTTGATGAGGTCGGGCTGAATAAAAACGCGGTCCTGAACGGCGATGGCGTGCAGGTCACAGGACCGGACCCCGATAAAAGCCATTTTGGCTGGTTCCGGAGCCTCGTTGTTGACAGCAACAGTCTCCCCCTCGCGACGGGCTTGCCACAAGCGCGTTCGAGGCGGAAAGAGGAATTTCTTCCAGGAATGGGGTCCTACGTTATAGCCGAAAAGCGCCTGATCATCGCGCTTCGCCAGCCGGTAAATGCCCCGCTCCTGTATGTCGGTCCAGCCGGCGGGCAAGTCATCGACCGAGCCGACCTCATCAAAAACAATGGCGCCATCCCGGATTGTCGGGCCGATGATTTGGTAGCCACTTGTGCTTAGGACATCAAATAACTTTTGCAGATCCTTACGTTCGAGGATGTACTCCTGCTGGCGGAGCTGGCTGGTCAAGGTGTCCACCTCTGGGAACCGTCCTAGACTCAATGTTACTCCAAAACGTCAGATTCGCCTATCGGCCCACCGCCTGCAGCGATGCTCATCACTGGCATGTCTGCCTCATGGCCTGGAGCTATGCTGAGTCGATAGGCAATCTGGCGCCAAGGCGGTAGGCTAGCTCGATTCTTGCGACGCTCTGCGCCGTCGGCTGGTTCGCGGCCGAGCTATCTGCCGGGCAAGCAGAAGGGCGCCCTGGACAGGCTCCTGCCGAAGGAGGGAAATTTGGGCAAGCGCCGCACTCTCGTGTACTTTTCGAGCAAAAGCGCGGCGAATCATGCTGCTTGATTGAAACAGGCCCCCTGAGCAGACGACCCGCACGCGCTGCTGCTGTCGGCCCAGATGCCGGATCATTGTTAGCGCGAGTTCCGCAAGATCCGCGGAGGCCTCCAGGCAGAGACTCCGGGCAACATTATCTCCAGCGCGCGCCTCTCGTTGAACCAATGGAAAGAGGGCTGAGATTTCCTGTGCGGTAAGGGATTTCGCTACAACGTCGGTGATCTTGCGGAGACGAAGCTCGCGACAGATAGACTCTGCCAGGCTGGTCGCGCAACCTCGGCCGTCGTGGGCTTGGAGCGCTGCGGCAATCGCCCTGCGCCCAATGTCGTAGCCCGAGCCTGCGTCGTCAAAAAGACTGCCCCATCCCCCCACCTGAAAGGTGCGCCCGTGCTCGTCGCGGCCGTATGCAATGGATCCTGTCCCGGCAATGACAATGGCGCCATCTCTTTCCCCCAGCGCCGCGGCTAGCGTGATGGCGGCATCGGTTGTTACCATGTGCGCTCGCGCGGGGAATTCCTTGCGCAGCCAGGCAAGCATGCGCCGTTGAATCAAGTCGCCGCCGCCCCCGGCAAGACCCGCGCAAACTGCCTGAAGCTTTCGAGGCTGGGCGTGTGCTTCCCGGAAAGCGCGGTGGCAGGCCTTTGCGAGTTCTCGCTGGGCGGCAGGTATTCCCAGCTTGACTGGATTGGAAGGTCCCGCCTGAACTCGCGAGAGGATAGACATCCGGTCATCGGCAAGCCATACCGTCGTGCGAGTACCGCCTCCGTCGATTCCAAGCAGATATTCCATGGGTCGAGCCAGACATCATCACGCTTTAGCAGATTGCCGTCAAGCCTTGCAGGAACTGGATGAAACCTGGCGGGATTGATTGCGGGTTTCCGCCACACACCCCGCGAAGAGGTCTATTTTCTTCCCAACAGCCGCACCTGGCCAGTCAGAGCACGCCCGCTGCTGCTGCTATATGTCAGGAAAGTGGGTGAATCGATGTTGTTGTCGACGGCAGCCGGATTGTGTCGGTCCGTGATGTCATCGAACCCGGCGCGAAGCTGCCAGCGAAATCCGAACAATGTGATCCTCCTTTCCAGAGCCATATTGAGAGAGAAATACGCCGGAAAACGCAGCCGGTCAGCCGGACCGACGATTTCCTGGTTTTCATTGAAGACACTGAATGGAAAGCCGTTGTGCCAATCAAGCGTATAAGCGAGATCAAATTGCCGGACCAACGGCAGGACTCCCCAGGAAACGACCCGGTTGGGAGTGTCCCAGGGAAGCGGACCGCCTGATTGCTGGCTGAAATATGGATTGTTCACAGTGAAATCCAGAACGTCATTGGAGCGGGCCGAGGAGCGGGTATAGGAAACATAGAAAACATGCCCGTTCTTGAACCGCCGCTGAACTGAGACCATCAGGGCGTTGTAGCGGTCACGGCGCGTGCTCTCCATTGTAACCTGTCCGGCAAAGCAGGCACTCGGCCCCACACAGGGATTCACATAAGTCCAGCCGTCGTATCCGCGCTTCTGGAGATATTCCAGGCGCAGGAAAATGGAAGTCGGCAACTTGCGTTCAACGCCTGCACTCCAGTTCAGGAACCAGGGCTTTTTCAGACCGTGCGGGCCAATCAGGAAAACGCTCTGAACGGGCGGCCGAATCAGGGACGTGCCTGCTGGATCGTAGAAAGAATCGATGCGTGTTCCCGACCGCGGCTGCGTGAACAGGTCGAGGTTGGACTCGTCGTAGTCTATGCCCACACCACCTACGAATTTGGTGTTGTCTTCCGCCGTCGGGACAAAACTGGCGGCGAAGCGTGGCGAAACGCGAGCACCGCCAACAATCCGGTCCCAATCCAGCCTGATCCCGGGATCGAGAACCAGGTGATCTGAAACGGACCAATGGTCCTCTGCATAGATGCCTGTTTCAAAATTCGTCTGCACATACGACGGGCTGCCCGGGAAAGTCACGGTGCGTGAAAGAGTTCCATCCTGGCGGAGGATGGAAATCTCGTGGCGATTGAAGGATTGAACGTCCACGATATGGTCGAGGTCAATTCCACCTTTCAGTTCATGCGTGCCCCATTTTTGGAAAGTCGGGGCGATCATATTGCCGATAACCTGCAGGCGTTGCGACCGACCCTCGGCGCGCTGGAAATAATTCCCGGTCGTGCCTTCGGGAGTCTCCACGTAAGTCGCGTTCCCGAGTGGCAGTTCCGCCGTACGAAAACGGCTGAAGCCAATCCCAAACTCCGCCAGAAGGCCGTTGGACAGCATCGTCCGATCGATGGTTGAGATGTGGTAAATGGATTCATTGAGGGTCGTGGTAGACTCGACGGGATTGAACCTTGAAAGGCCGGCATGACTGGCGTGAAAGCCGTTGGCCAGGATATCGGTTGTGAGAATGTTTGAGGGCGTCAGGTTGACCTGGGCTTTCGCTAAATCTCCCCATCTCCAGCGGGAACTCCTGTCGGCCCCTGGAGGAAGCTCATTGATCAATTGCAGGTCATAGTCAGCTTGTGGGGCCAAAAGGAACCAGGCTTTCCCCTTCTTGATAGGACCGGAAACGCTTCCGTGTGGAGTCCAGCCGCTAATTTGAAATCCCTTGCGGGTTGTTATCGAGGGAAGGAAATCCGTCCCGGAAAAGCGATATTGATCGTCTCCCATTCCGGATTCCAGGTCAATGACCCCTCCGGAAGCCTTCCCGAACTGCGCCGGGTAGCGGCTGCCATAGACGGTTACGGAACGGAGAGCATCAACGGGCACACGGGCGTCAAAGTAACCGCTGGCTGGATCGGTGATGTTGAATCCGTCCAACTCATCCAGGATGTCCCTTGTCGGAGCACCGTTCACATGGACCTGCCCGGTAGCATCCTGCAGAACGCCGGGGATCAGAGGCAATGCGTAGCGAATGTCACGGGGGACGGTGAAGGGCAGATTCATAATTTCTGTGTTGTTCAGCCTGTGTGTCGACGCCGTCCTTGCCGGATTGATGGCGGCGGGTGATGCCACGACATTCACATGCTGGTGAATCTCCCGTACCCGATTCAGGGTAACTTCGGTGCTCCGCGAACCCCTCACCTCAATACCAGAGAAACGAACGGCATAAAAACCTTCCTTCTCGACTTGCAGCTCATATGTTCCGGGGTAAAGGTCCCTGAAAACGTACCTCCCGGCGTAGTTCGTTTCTCCATGTACAAGAAATTGTGTGCCGGGCCTCGCCAGCGTAATGTGGGCGAACGGAACAGCCAGTCCGTTCTCGTCATTCACGATAGTCAGCAGGGAGGCAGACTGCACCTCGTTGGAGCCCGGGCCCTTCTGGCCATCAGTGGAAGAATACTGTACCTGAGGTGCTGAATTTGTGCCCGAGGGATGAGCATGCAGATTCGTCTGCTTTTGAGGCAATAAGGGGCATGACGGCGCGCCGACAGCGGAAACGCCTGGCATGGCGATCATGAAGAGCAGCCCGAATACTAGCATCAAGACAGTGGAGGACATCGGCCACACTTCGCGCTCGATCCCGTTCTGGAAGAGGGCTGCATGCATCGGTCGTGCCTCCCATTGTCGCTCAGTTCCCACAAAATAGCTGGGTGAATCTGGGGGGCATCCGGCATCAATTGCTGTCAGTCCTGGGCTTGACCCTGCCCTGCGTTGGGTGTATTCGTAGGATTATAGCCCGCTAGGTGGACCCCGGCAGCGTGGTCTACGAAGGGCGGGTAGTCACAGCAGCAGAATTAACGCAAGGCGTTCTCACAATTCATATCTGTGCGGGACTGAAGAGGTCCTGCAGGTGTCCGCATGCCGGGGATGGGCGGAATGAATCATACGGAATGTCCACGGCCACAAATTCGATGAGGGAGGCTGGCCGCTTTCAGCTCGAGTCGAGGAAAAACGGCGGCGGTCTCCCGTGAGCAAACAGGGAGCGGGCTATGAATCGAATCCTGGGTTTTCTGGGTGGGGTGGCGGCGTTCGCCCTTCTCAGTTGGTTGGGCGGGTTTACGCCGCGGCAGGTTCTGGCCGTGGCGATCTTTGCGGGGATGATTCTGGCCACGCTGCTGTTCTGGTCATTCCGCCTGGCCTTTGCGTTTGTGGCGGTGGCTCTTCTGCTAGCCACCGGACTTCTGGACGTTCCTCACTTCATCGAATTTTCCCAGATCGACATCGTCATGTTCCTGGTGGCCATGATGGTGGTGGTAGGTTTTCTCGAAGAGCGGCGATTCTTTGAACACGTTCTGGCGGACATCTTCCACCGCCTGCAACCCAACGCCTGGCAATTCTGCCTGCTGATCATGGTGCTGGGAGCCGCGTCGGCGGCGCTGGTGGACGAGGTGACGTCCATCCTTTTTATGACCGCCATCACCATCCACTTCCTCGCTGACCGGCGCGTAAGTCCTGCCCCGTTTTTCATCATGCTGGTTTTCGCGACCAATATCGGATCTGCCGCCACGGTGGTTGGCAATCCCGTGGGCGTGATGGTGGCGCTTCAGGGCGAGTTGACGTTCAGCGATTTCCTGCGCTGGGCGTCTCCAATCGCATTGATCAGCCTGGTTGCGACCATCCTGCTGTCCCTCTGGTACTTTCGGAAGCCCATCCGGGAACTGCAGGCGCGGCTCCGCGAGGCGGGGAACGGGGCGGAAGAAAAGTCCGGGGAAGAAGGCCCCTCCGGCAGCCATTGGGTGTCATGGCTGATCTTTCTGGGGCTGATCGCGGGACTGGTCCTGCACAGCCCGATTGAATCCGCAATCGGACTCAAGAAAAACACCCTGCTGCTGGGAACTGCGCTGGCCTTTGCGGGGCTGGTGATGCTGCTCGACCGCCCTCGCGCCCGCGAGATAGTTGAGCGTCGGGTCGATTGGTGGACCCTGAGCTTCTTTCTGGCGCTATTTACCTCAGTGGGGGCGCTGAGGTACGTGGGCGTAACCGGACAGATCGCCCACCTTCTGGTCCAGGTGGCAGGCGACAGCCAGGGCGCCCTGCTGGTTGTCCTGATGTGGTCAGGTGGAATCATGAGCGCGCTGATGGACAATGTTCTGGGCGTTGCCACGCTGATTCCCGTGGTGCAGGACTTGCAGGCGCAGGGAATCCATGCCTTCCCGCTGTGGTGGGGCCTGCTCTTCGGTGGAACCTTCTTCGGCAACGTGACCATGATTGGCAGCACGGCCAACATCATCGCCGTGGGGGTGCTGGAGCGGCGACGCCTGGGCCTGATCGACTTCTGGACATGGCTGAAGCCGGGTTTACTGGTAGGAGCGGTCACGCTGGGATTGGCTACTTTGCTGCTCTGGATACAATTGCCTTTGATGGGAGTACGGCCGTGAGTAAAAACAACTTACCTTCGTCCTTTCCTGATCTGATGGCGAGTCTCGCCATGAAGGTTGGCGCCACCGGGCGTGTGCGGCAGTGCTACGGCGGGGTTTGTATCGAGGTGGAATATCCAGCGGCCTTTCCGTGGGGAAACGTCCTTCAGGAACTGCTCAACGTGGAAGAAGAGGTCTGGGTGCGGAAGCAGGACGAGAAGATCGAAATCATGTCAAAATCCGGCTTGCCATAGCGTTCCGGAACGTCGGGCACACATTTGGGACACGCATTGGCAAAGGGGCTAAAATGTCTTCGCACGGCGCGTTCGCCGACGTCCTTGAGCAGGCCAGCCTGGAGCGTGCCGTCAAGCCATATGTCCCGACGCCACGATCCGCCAAGCTCAACGGCAAGGCCGAGTGTGGCAACCGCGCCCATACCGAGGAGTTCCATGAGATCACCTCCTTTTCGCTTCCCTTACCAAGCTCAACCGGGAACTCCAGGCTTGGGAACGAGCCTACAACACCGTTCGTCCTCACCAGGTTTTCGGCTGCCTCACACCCCAGGAGTTCCTCGCCAAATCCTCGCCCGAAAGAAGGAGACCAAGTGTCACTAACCTGGTGGGCGAGTTCAGCCGCTTGACATCAGCTATGTTACGAACTACCCTACAGTGTGCATATCTGCACCAAAAAGAGGTCATCTTGATATGGCATTCCAAATAGGCGAAAAAGTAGTCTATCCCAATCAGGGAGTAGGTATTATCGAACAAATATCAACACGAAACCTGACCGGCCAACCCGAGATGTTCTACCTGTTAAAGCTCAATTCCAGCAGCCTTCGAGTGATGGTGCCGATCAGCAACGTAGGCAACGTGGGCTTGCGGAAGGTCGTCAGAGGCAAAGAAGTTGAGACGATCCTGGAGTTTATCCGCAAAGGCCAATGCAAAACCCAACAGGACTGGAAGGGACGATTCAAGGAGAATTCGGAGAAGATGCGCAGCGGCTCGCTGCAGCAGGTAGCCGAAGTTTTCAAGAGCCTGCTGGTTTTGAGCCAGGGCAAGTCCCTCTCATTCCGCGAAAAGAAAATGTTTGACCGGTCCTGGCAGCTGCTGGTTGACGAAATTGCTGTTGCCCGGGGGGTCGCGCGGGAGACGGTTGAAGCGGAGCTTGTCCAGTCTCTCACTCAGTCAAACCTGAAAGTTCTGCTGCCAAGCTGAACTTGTTTCTACGCCTCAGCCTTTTTAAATATCGGTGAGGAGTCTTCCGTGCCGCCTTGGCGGGGGCTCCTCTACCCACCTTACTCTTGGTGTCCACACACTTGCAGCCGCACTCTCCGCGAGGTATCGTAAATTAAGGGAAGATGCGGGCGAAGCCTGTTCCGGCAGGCGCGGAGGGGTTTCGGAGAAGGCGCGGTTGCACAAGATATGGTAGTCGAGAATTAAAAACCCCTACCTTTTGTAGTTTTCTCTTGACACGATCCCTCCGACGGGTTTAAATTCCGCGAAGTGAGTTTGTCAGTTGCTCAGGGATGATATTGCCAATGGAATGCGGCGAGTCTCGCGAGAACCGGCCGAAGGAGCCAAGCAGCGCCCGCAGCGTGTTGCCCCTCGCGAAAGAAATGTCGGGCATATCCGACTTAATCAGTTGATTTTGAAAGTTTTAAGCTAAGAGGGAGGCTTTCATGCCGGATCGCGAAACTTTTTCAATGGAAGCTCGAAATATGACAGCTTCAAAGACTCCCAAGCACGCTGGAATTAAGGTGAAGCGGTATTTCAGCAGGGAAGATGCGCACCCGTTCGATGAAATCGAGTGGGATGTGCGCACTGCGTCGATTCAAAATGAGAAGGGCGAGACGATTTTTGAGCAACGGAACGTCGAGGTTCCCAAGGATTGGTCGATGACTGCCACGAATATCGTGGCCTCGAAGTATTTTCATGGCAAGCTTGGAACGCCCGAGCGCGAATCGAGCGTTCGGCAGTTGGTAAGCCGCGTGGCAGACACGATTGCGGACTGGGGCCGGGAGGACGGGTACTTTCGGACGGAAGAGGATGCGGAGACGTTCCATGACGAGCTAACGCACTTGCTGGTGCGCCAGAAGGCGGCATTCAATTCGCCGGTCTGGTTCAATTGCGGCCTGTGGCACAAATATCGGCGCAGCTCAAAAGGAACGGGCTGGTATTGGGATCCTGCAACCGGCGGTGTGAGGAAGGAATCTGAGGCTTATCGCCATCCCCAGGTGTCGGCGTGCTTTATCAATTCCGTCCAGGACAACCTTGACAGTATCCTGACGCTGGCCAGAACCGAAGGGATGCTTTTCAAGTGGGGCTCCGGCACAGGGACCAATCTTTCGCCGCTCCGGTCCTCTGTCGAGACGCTGTCGGGTGGCGGCGTGGCTTCAGGTCCGCTTTCTTTCATGAAGGGGTACGACGCCTTCGCGGGGGTCATCAAATCAGGCGGGAAGACGCGGCGGGCAGCGAAGATGGTGATTCTCAATATCGATCATCCCGATATCGTTGATTTTATCGAGTGCAAAGCGAAAGAGGAGCGTAAGGCATGGGCGTTGGTCGATGCTGGATACGACCCGGCGATTGATGGTGAGGCCTACAGCTCCATTTTTTTCCAAAACGCCAACAACAGCGTACGTGTTACCGATGAATTCATGCAAGCCGTCATTGAAGACAAGGATTGGGTGACACGAAAGGTGACAACCGGCGAGCCGATCGCTTCTTACCGTGCCCGCGACCTGATGCGCAGGATTTCGGAATCCGCCTGGCAGTGCGGCGATCCGGGCATGCAGTTTGACACGACTGTGAACAGATGGCACACCTCAAAGGCGACGGGACCCATTAATGCCTCGAATCCGTGTAGCGAGTATATGTTTCTCGACGATTCGGCCTGCAACTTGGCCTCGCTGAACCTGATGAAATTCGTGACAGCGGACATGAAGTTCGACGTAGATGCATTTCAACACGCTGTTGATGTGGTGACCACCGCGCAGGAGATCCTGGTTGACAATGCGAGTTATCCCACGGAAAGAATCGCTGAGAATTCTCACAATTTCCGTCCTCTTGGCCTCGGCTTCGCCAATTTGGGAGCGCTTTTGATGGCAAATGGCCTGCCTTACGACTCCGACGATGGGCGCGACTTCGCCGGAGCGATCACTGCACTGATGCATGGCCAGGCGTATCTGACTTCTTCCCGAATCGCAGCAGAGGTCGGCCCGTGTTCCGGCTATGCGGAGAACCGTGATTCATTCCTCGAGGTGATTTCGATGCACCGGAATGCGCTGCAGGGCATCAATGCCACGAACGTTCCAGAGCGGCTGATGGAAAGATGCCAGGAGGTTTGGGACGAGTGCATGGCCAGCGGTGTGAAGCATGGCTACCGCAATGCGCAGGTCACGGTGCTGGCTCCGACGGGAACAATCGGCTTCATGATGGACTGCGACACGACGGGTGTCGAGCCTGATCTGGCTCTGGTGAAATATAAGAAGCTTGTTGGCGGTGGCCTCATCAAAATCGTCAACAACATTGTTCCCATGTCCCTGCTTAAGCTCGGCTACACGGAGCAGCAGGCGGCGGAGATTGTGAATTACATCGACCAGCACGGCACGATTGAGGGAGCACCGCATCTGAATCCCGAGCATCTGCCCGTGTTTGATTGCTCACTGAAGCCAGCGAAGGGCAGGCGCTCAATCCACTACATGGGACACATCCGGATGATGGCGGCGGTGCAGCCCTTTATATCCGGTGCCATCTCGAAGACCGTAAACCTGCCTGAGGAAGCCACCGTTGAAGATATCGAGAAGGCGTACATTGAAGCGTGGCGGCTGGGTTTGAAAGCCATTGCCGTCTATCGCAACGGTTCCAAACGCAGCCAGCCCCTTAATACGTCGGACGTGAAGCGGGAGAAGGAGCACGAGTTGGAGCCCTCCGGAAAAACTGACGAAGCCTCGGCAGCGGCTGCGGAAGGCAAGCCTTTCCGGCACAAACTGGCGGACGAACGCCGTGCGATCACTCACAAATTCTCTGTGGGCGGCCATGAGGGATATCTGACCGTAGGTCTTTACGAAAACGGGCAGCCTGGTGAAATTTTCATCACTATGGCCAAGGAAGGGTCGACCGTTTCCGGACTGATGGATTCGTTCGCGACGGCGGTTTCCTTGGCGCTGCAGTATGGGGTGCCGCTCAAAGTCCTGTGCGACAAGTTCAGTCACACGCGCTTTGAGCCCAGCGGTTGGACTCCGCATCCGGAGATCCGGTACGCTAAGTCCGTCATGGACTACATCTTCCGTTGGCTGGCCTGGAAGTTCCTGCCCAGGGACGCGCAGCCACGGGAAAACGCCAGCCTTGAAACGGTGAGCAGTTCGGAAAGCTCAAAAGCAGCCGAACTGGCTCAGCAGTTTTCCCGTGCTGCGGCAGGGCCTTCCGCGGGCGCAAGCCAACCAGGACTGGCCGGCTTGGTGTCGGCCGAAGACGATGCGCCTTCTTGCGCCGATTGTGGCGCCATCATGGTTCGTAACGGTTCCTGCTACCGCTGCATGAACTGTGGGTCCACGAGCGGCTGCTCGTAAATGGCTATTCTTGAAGGGATATGAGCTTAAAAAAATGCGATCTTCTGCAAAGAAAGTGTTGCAATTATGTTCATTGAACAATACAATGCAGCCAGAGGTTGCTGGATACTGGAGGTTATAGAGTCTGGTCAGAGCCCTTAATCCGCGGCTGGGTCCCCGCGGGGCGCGGGGAGGATGAAGCGCAGAGGATTTCTGCGATAATGCCCGAGGACAGCTTCGGATGGCGTGGGCTTTGTAAGCTCATGGTAAGGTGGGGCTTATACCCATAAGGGGTGTCGGAGGATGCCACACACGCCGGGTCAGCCATCGAAGAGGCTTTCGCTGCAGGCAAAGGAGATTCTGGATGCAGCCAGAAGCCGGGGTGCGGTGTTCCTTCTCCGAAGCGCGGGCAAGACCAAGTGGGTTGCCTCCGGTCCACACCATTTCCTTGATCATAGTAACCCTGCGGTGAGAACTGCTTATCTTAAAGGATTCCAGGAATTACAGTCCAAAGGCCTTCTGGTACATGATTCCGGGAACCATTACAAGCTGGCTGTTGCTCCTACTGAGCTCGGAAAGTGGCTGAAGCATTAAGGGGCCGATATCCAGCATCTTTCTTCGACCGTTTGCGGGGTTATGACAATCTGACAAACAACCTGGTCTGGCGTCGAGTTGTGGAGCGGAGACGACCTTTGAACTCACGATTGGTTGGAGTGCAGGCAAGTTGGAAGGCAGCGTTGCCACATTAGCCGTGCAACCCTTTTCTCTTTTTCGGAGGCGCTATGGATGTTCATGAGGCTTTACGAGCCATTTGCAGCACAGGAGAAGGTTGTTGCTGGTATTGTGACCACAAACTTCCCGGCGCCGAAGAGGCCATCACCGCAGGATGGGATGTTAGGCGCCTCGAGGGTGAACGCGTCGCCAGCATTATTTTGGTATGCCCGTCCTGCAGCAGGCTCAAAGCCGAGTTGGGAGAAGAAGGATTGTTGCGGGATCTCGCGCTTCGCACGGCCCGTGTGCGCTGCTAGGCTGCATGATGTGCCTTTGGTGTGCAGGCAAGACGATCCCAAAGGTTTATATCGCTGGCTTCCTGGAAGGTGTCACAGTCGGAGTCGACAGATTATGTGAAGGGTTGTCTGCATGAGGGCGAGCACGACTGGAGGCATTCCATGTTTTGCTGTATTCTACTGCCAGTTTGAGGAACATGACAGGCCTCTTTGAATTGCCATGGCAGGAAAGAGAGTCAGGGATTATTTCATTCGCCAGGCGCGGATGTTGGTCGAGCGTTCATGCAAGGATCAGGATGGTTTTGCAGCTTACTTTTCCGACCGCGAGCCGCGCGATGAAGAAATCTTGGGACTGATTGCCGTTACTGTCCTCCTCAGCGGCAAGTATCGTCTTGCCGATCACTATCCCACACCTGCCGAAGCCCTGGCTGCGCTTCCCGCCGAATTCCGAAGCGACGTCTGCAGAGAGTTCCGCCGCCATCTTCGGGCCTGCCGGCGCCAGCTTCTGTTGATGTAACTCATCGACGAATTAGTGACCGTTCTCTTCGCAGGCCACAGCTTGTTGAGTTGGCCATTATTCCTGACACGGTTTGATTCGCCGGGACTTGTACCGCCGCATACTCTATACCTGGAGGATGAAAGCTCATGATGACAAGACGTGATTTTATGGCAGCAGCCGTACTAAGCGCATCCGGCACTGCGGCATGCTCGGCGGCCGGGAATCGAGAGAACGCTAGGGCGTCTGTGTCGCCGTGCCAGGAGGCGATGGCCAACCCACCGTGGAAACACTGGTCGAGCGCGAAGGGTGATCTCCCTGTGCCTGAACTTTCCAACAATCAGACGGGCAGCGCAGTGGGTGATATCGACGGGGATGGCCGAACCGATTTTGTTTTTACAGGCCGGAACAAGTCAAATGCGGCGGTCTGGATGCGAAACACCGGGCGAAATGATATACCTTACCACGGCTGGGAACAGTATGTTATTGACCCCGGGCCACGCAATCTGGAAGCAGGGGGGACACTGTTTGATGTTGATGGCGACGGGCATCTCGACCTGGTGAACGGAGGTGATGCAACCACGAATGAAGTGTGGTGGTGGGAGAATCCGTATCCGCACTACGACCGGAATACCCCGTGGAAGCGGCACATTATCAAGGACAGCGGAAAGAACCAGCACCACGACATGATGTTCGGCGATGTGCTGGGCGAAGGCAAGCCGCAACTGGTTTTCTGGAACCAGGGGGCGACGGCGTTATTTCTGGCTCAAATTCCCGACCACCCGCGCGCCAGGAGCGCTCCCTGGGATTTGCACATCATCTATCAGGCAGGCGCGCCGATGGAAGGCATGGCAATGACCGATATCGACGGCGACGGAGTTGTTGAAGTGGTCGGCGGTGGACGGTGGTTCAAGCACGAGGGAGGATTCAAGTTTACTCCCCATGTTATTGACGACCGACAGCAATTCTCGCGGGCAGGGGCCGGGAAACTGATCAAGCATTCGAAGTGGGCCCAGGTGATTTTCGACAGCGGGGATGGCTGCGGGGAGTTGAACTGGTATGAGCGCCGGTCGGATGGCAAATGGGTTCCGCATAATCTGCTTGGAGAAGAGGAGATCCACGGCCACACGCTTAGAGTCGCCGACGTTGACGGTGATGGCAATCTGGACATCTTCTGCGCCGAAATGGCCAAGTGGTGCGGCTGGACGCGCACGGTGGACTACCCGCGGGCGCACCTCTGGATCTTCTATGGTGACGGACGAGGCGATTTTGAGAAGGTGACTGTCGCGGAGGGTGGACACGGCACGCACGAGGCCCAGTTGGCCGATTTCAACGGCGACGGGAAACTGGACATTCTTGGAAAGCCTTATATGGCGGGAGCGCCGGGCGTGGATATCTGGTTCAACCCAGGCCGCCGGTCATAAATCCTGGCGGTACCCTAAGGCGGCGGCCGGCGTGTTTTGCCTGAACTACATGGAGAGATCAGGTGGGCGGCTGACGGAATGGGGTGTTGGAACGCAATCCACCGAACCACAGAAGCCTTTTTCTTCAGGAATTCCATTGATCACAGGCCCTCGAGGGATGTGACTCATGTTAGTCTAAGGTCGAAGTTGGCTGGCCCATTCCACGCAACACTGAGAGGTTTCGATGGCCATAGACAGGCGCGAGTTTCTGCAAACGCTCGCTGGTGGTGCGCTGATCGCGACCAACAGCCGCAGCGATTCCGGGATAACGGCTCCCGCTGAGCAAGCAGCGGGGTGGTACGATCGTCCGATGCGCTGGGCACAAGTTGCCTTTGTGGAGAATGACCCGGGACATTACGACCCTGTATTTTGGCTTGACTACTTTCGGCGCATTCACGCGGACGGAGCATGCCTGAGCGCCGGAGGCTGTGTGGCTTTCTATCCGACGAAGATTCCGCTGCAATATCGGAGCAAGTGGCTGGGGGATCGAGATCCCTTCGGCGACATGGTCAAGGGCTGTCGGAATCTGGGCATGAATGTGATTGGCCGAACGGACGCGCACGCTTGTCATCAGGACGTCTACGACGCACATCCGGACTGGATCATGGTCAACGCGAAGGGCGAGAAGGTTCGTCACTGGTCTGATCCTGACTTCTGGGTCACGTGTGCTCTGGGACCTTACAACTTCGAGTTCATGACCTCAGTGCATAAGGAGATCATGAGGCTCTACCGGGTCGATGGAATCTTCACCAACCGCTGGGCCGGCTCCGGGATGTGCTACTGCATTCATTGTCGAGAGAACTTCCGGGCCTTCTGCGGGATGGATCTTCCGCGAACCGAGGACCCCCAGAATCCTGCGCGGCGTGAATACATCGTGTGGCGACAGAAGCGGCTGTTCGAGCTCTGGCAGGTCTGGGATTCTGCCATCAAGAACATTAACCCCGGCGCAAGCTTTATTCCTAATGCAGGCGGAGGGGCTCTCAGCGGACTCGATATGAAAATCATCGGCGGGAAGGCGCCAACATTGTTCGCGGACAGGCAGGGGCGCAGCGGATTGATGCCTCCCTGGGCGAATGGCAAAACTGCCAAGGAGTATCGCGCTGCCCTGGGACGAAAGGCGATTGCAGGTATCTTCAGTGTGGGTTTTGAAGACAAATATCGATGGAAGGACTCCGTTCAGAATGGCAGCGAGACCCGGATGTGGGTTGTCGACGGCATCGCGCACAATTTCCGCCCGTGGTTCACGAAATTCAATGCGAAGCCGATTGACAGACGATGGCTTCCGGTTGTGGAGGAGCTCTACGACTGGCATTACCGGAATGAGCGATACCTGCGGAACGAGGCTTCACTTGCCCGAGTTGCCATGGTGTATTCGCAGCAGACGGCCGCGTTCTACGGCGGCGTGAATGCACGAGTCAAAGTGGAAGATCCGGCCCTTGGTTTTTACCAGGCGATGATTGAAGCCCGGATTCCGTTCGAGATGGTCCATGACGAGCTGCTCGATGCTGAACACGTCGCCCCTTTCCGTACTCTGATCCTTCCGAACATTGCGGCCCTCTCGGCCAGGCAGTGTGAACAAATCCGCCAATATGTGAGCAGAGGTGGATGCCTGATCGCCACCTATGAAACGTCGCTCTACGACGAATGGGGTGTGCGCAGGAAGGATTTTGGGCTTGCATCTCTGTTCGGCACTTCATTTGCCGGGCGCACGGAAGGGCCGATGTTGAACTCCTACCTGACACTTGAGAAGGATCCGGCCACCGGCCGTTTCCACCCGCTGCTTGCCGGGTTTGAAGATGCAACTCGAATCATCAATGGTGTGAACAGGGTAATCGTGAAGCCTGCAATGTCCGGTTCGTATTCTCCCCTGATCGTCGTTCCGTCCTATCCCAACCTCCCGATGGAAGAGGTTTACCCGCGCCCGGACAAGATTAAGGAGGCGGGCGTGTTCATCCGCGAAATCGGGCGCGGACGAGTAGTCTATTTCCCTTGGGACGTGGCGCGTACTTTCTGGTACGTGCTGGACGTCGATCACGGCAAGCTGCTGCGAAACGCGGTGCTGTGGGCCACAAATGAGCCTGCGCCCGTTTCCGTTCGTGGTCCGGGCGTCATCGATTTATCAGTCTGGACGCAGAAAGACTCCATGACGGTCCACCTTGTGAATTTGACGAATCCAATGATGATGAAAGGGCCGGTGCGAGAGATTTTTCCGGTTCCCCGCCAGTCGGTTCAGGTCCGTGTCCCCCGTGATCGTAGCATTGCAAAGGTTCACCTGCTGGTTGGGAAGATCGATGTCCCCTACAGCCGGGAAGATGATTTCATTAAGCTGGAGGTTCCGTCGGTTGGGTTGCACGAAGTGATTGCTATTGATTTTGTGACTTAGCGCCTTATAACTGCCCCTGGTTCTGCCGAGGTGGCAGCAGATGTTTGGCAGGCCCGGGATTTCATTGCACAAACCTCCAGACATGAGCCGCCAAGATACGCGAAAAGCGATCCACGACGGACGAGAGAGAAGGCTTGAGCCACACAGTAGGGTAGCGCAAATACCATGTCATCTTTGTTCCGAAAAACCCTCGGAAGACGTTGGAGCAAGAGAGGGACCTCGTTAATTCTGATACGCTACGAAGGAGCAATTGCCAACAGAAGTGTTCCCAGGTTGCGTATAATATCGAATAGATCAGAGGAGGACTCCCGTGCGCCTGCAACGCGCATCCCGGGTTGCTTTCATCGTCCTCGCCATTTGGAGTACAGCGGCTCTTGCGGTTGAGCCTGAACTCAAGCTGGGACAGGTTCGCGAAAGCAGTCTACGCGCCGGTCAATCCCAGTGGTTTGTGGTTTCACTTGGCGACAGCGATTTCGCCCAGATCGGGGTCAACCCTCGCGGACTGACACTGGTCGTCAAAACTTACGATCCCTCGGGAAAGCCTTTTCGCGGCGCCGAAATCGGGCCACAGGAGGGCAAGCTTAACCTTGTCGCCGAAGGTCCGGGCGCCTATCGGGTGGAGGTTTCCGCCGTGGACAAACGCGCGACGGGCTCTTACACCATTACACTCGAGAAAGTGGTGACGCTGGCGGCACGACTCGCGCCACCCAGGCCTGTGGTGGAGAGCCCGCGGATTCAAGCCTTGCGGGCTTCGGTCGAGCACGGAGATCGGGAGAGCGTCAGCGAGTTTTGGGAAGAAGTCAAAAAGACAGGCGCGCCACTGATCGAGCCGATTCCCGGCGACAGCGAGAACATGGCGGTTACGTTCCTTTGGAAGGGCAAGCCCGATACGCGCAACGTCATGGTGCTCTGGATTCCATACGTCGGCGTCGTGCCCGACGAGTATCTGATGGCGCGTCTGGGCGAGACCGATGTCTGGTACAAGACGATCAAGGTGAACCGGAAAATGCGGCTTGCGTATACGCTGGCCCCCAACGCCGCACGGGTGCGTCCCTTATCGCTGGGTATTGACCAGGACGCGATCACGATGATCGCCGCAGCGGCCAGACCGGACCCTTTGAACCCCAAACGCTGGCGAGTCGACCCCAAGAGCGTGGATGCGCCGGAATATCGCGGGAGCTCGGTCCTCGAAATGCCGGACGCGCCCCCGCAGCCATGGATCGTCCGGCGGCCTGGCGTTCCCGAGGGACGAGTTGAGAAGCGTCGATTCAAGAGCGCAATACTGAAAAACGAACGGGAGATCGCTATCTATCTGCCGCCGCACTATTCGCCCCGCGCGAAGCCGTATCCGCTGCTCGTCGTATTCGACGAACATGCCTATCTCACTCTGGTCCCCACGCCTACAATTCTGGACAACCTGATTTCAAGGGGGCGAATTCCGCCCGTCGTCGCGTTGTTGGTCGGCAACGCACCGGGCGCGCGCGACCGCGAGCTATTCTGTAATCCGGAATTCAACCGCGCTTTGGTCACCGAACTCTTGCCTTGGGCGCATCGGCTGTACAACTTCACGAGCGATCCTCACCGCACCGTTGTTGCCGGGTCGAGCGCCGGCGGTCTCGCCGCGGCCTGCGCCGGCCTGTGGCATCCGGAGACGTTTGGAAATGTCCTCGCGCAATCCGGCGCCTTCCATTGGACGCCGCCGCCGGGCAGCGGTCTCACAGATTCCAGTTCGGAACCCAACTGGGTCGCTCGCCAGTTCATCTCCAGCCCGAAGAAGCCGTTGCGCTTTTACCTGGACGCGGGGAGCGCGGAATTCAACGCTACAGGAGGGGCGGACTCCATCTTATTCTGCACCCGCACCTTGCGAGACGTGCTGCGAGCCAAGGGCTACGAGGTGCACTTTCAGGAGTTTGAGGGCGGACACGACTACCTCAGCTGGCGTGGCACACTCGCCGATGGTCTGATTGCGCTGCTGGGGAATATGGCGTCCGGCCTGCCGCGAAAATCCCCTCCGGCAAAATAGCTCAACAGCGCCGGAACCATCGCGGAATAGAACAGAAGGAAGGTTGCGCAGCGAACTGCCTTCCCACCGGGTCGGTCGGCTCCTTGTGAGTTTCTTCCTGATAACGACACATCCTCCCCTTACGGGTCTATGGAAAGTGCCCAACCATCCAACGCGAATCCGCAGATTTGCCTGGGTTGGCTTTCGGGTGTTGTGTCCCAATCCTGTTCGGAATGGCTAAACGACGTCGATGACAATGAGCGTGATATCGTCCTGCTGGGCCAGCGAGGCTGGTTGCCAGTGGCGTATCTCGGAAAGCAGTTGATCCGATAGGTCAGAAGGTGGGCGCGACTGAAAGTTACGAACGGTTTCTTCAAGCTTGCGGTCGCCAAACGTATCGCCTCTGGCATTCTCGGGTTCAATCATGCCGTCGGTGTAAAGCAGGAAGCGGTCGCCTGAGCAGATGGGCAGGTCGCGAACGGGATAGTCGGGATTCGGGATGACGCCAAACATAACACCGTTGCTTTCAATGTGTTCCAGCCTTCCTTCCTGCCAGCGGAGAAGCGGGGGATGCCCGGCCGCTGAATACAGGGCCTTCTGGTTTTCGGTATCAAGCCACAAGTAGGCCGCAGTGGCGAACTGATCAAGGTTTTGGCTGAAAAGGATGCGGTTGAGCCCACGCAACACTTCACGCGGGTCGTGCGCACAGGGCACCAGCGACTGCATCGCCGCCTTGATCATCGAAGCAACCAGTGCGGCCGGCACACCATGTCCCGTGACGTCCGCCACCAGAAAGCCAACCTGCTTCCCGCCGATGGGAACGAACTCATAGAAATCGCCAGCAACGGCGGTCATAGGCCGATAGGCAACCGCTATCCGGACGTTCCGGATCTCGGGGATGGTGGTGGGAAGGATCGAGAGTTGCAACTTTCGAGCCAGCGCCAGTTCGTTTTCAATCGACAACAAGCGATGCTCGTTGGCAGAGGCGATCTGGAGGGCCACGTAGACAAACGACAGCAGATAAACGGCAAAACTCAGATGGTCCAGGAGTGGCGGCGGGGGCGGATAAGCCAGGCGGCGTGCCAGGTTGACCCAAAGAGCCTCGATGGCAAATACCAGAGTACCCATGGCCAGGACGCGACGGTTGGGGAGCGCCATGAATTTGTCAGACAACTTCTCCACACTGACGACGGTTATGATGAGGAGAAGGGCGCAGACCACGACGAGGTGGTTGTAAGGAACAAACTTGCTTGCGGAGCCGCCGAACACGAACCAGCCAATGCCAGCTCCCGCGACGGCCGTCCCGGCAACAAGGATGATCTTGATAAGAAGGCGAAGTTTGCCCAGGCTTAATTCCAACCAGGCCAGCGTGGCAACAACTACGACCAGGTATGACGCCACAACATTCACATACGGAACACTCAACTGAATCGAGTGGGGTAAAGCGGCAACGACGGCCCGGGATTGAGCCAGCAATGAGGCTCCGTACATTGCGCTCCAGATCCCAAGCCAGATAAAGAGCCGCGCCTCGCTGCGCCGCCGGATGGCAGCGATGGAGCATGCCGCCAATCCGATGAAGATGAAAATTGTCCCTGATATGATGTGCTCGAGTTGGCCACGGAGCATTGCCAGAACTTGACCTTCCAAGCGCCACCTCCCAGATATCGCCAAAATATTACAATCGATGTACACGTTACTGCGAGCAGTTTTATTCCGGGAGTTCGACGATTCTTCGACAAAGACCGGCGATTCCGACTGGATGTTGGAACACTCAGATAGTTCGCTGAGAGGTTTTGATTTCACGGGTGGACGGCGCACCTGTAAGGCAGGTATCCATGAGGGAAAGCAGTCGTCGAATCACGGTCGTGGTCCCAATGACCGGATGGTGAGCGAAAATTTTCGATGCAAGGGGCAACACTCCGAAGGCGGAATCACCTGGAAGACCACAAGAAGTGTTGCTGACAACACCCGTTTCGATTCAACTGCCTGTCAGGAAGAGAGTCGCAACAGGGGCGAGAGGCGGCTTGACAGTCTCGGGCTGTTAAAATAAAGTCGCGAGGTCGTCGATGACTGGATTGACACTCAGAGCGGAAGGGACGACATCTTGTGACCACGGCACAGTCAGCAACGCGGGCCTGCCTTCACGGGAGGGCTGGCTGCAAAGAAGCGAAGAGTCAGGGCGACTTTCTATTTCAGTTTGCCGCAGCACACAAATAATGACCCAACAGGGGCTTGGACGCAGCCCGGAATGGAGAGCATGGGATGAAATCTTCCGAAGGTTCGCCGGTGGCTGCAAGGGAAAAGCCATGCAAGCTTCCCCGGCGCAAATTCCTGAAGGATATTGCTGGCCTGTCGGCAACCGGCATGGCGGCCGGCGTATCGGGAGCTGCATCTCGCAAGAACGCGCGCCACTCCGCCGGAGGCACCCCGACATACAAGCGGGCCGACGTGCCCATCGAAGAACGAATCCAGGACTTGTTGGGGCGCATGACCACCGCCGAAAAGGCCCGCCAGCTTGACATGTACCGTGGCTGCGACTACGTGGACAAGCTCCGCGATCACACTCACTGCGCCGTGGACGCCCATCTCCTCGTCGACAAGATGCAGATGGACTGGGGCGAGCTGGGCGTCGGCAGCATCCACGACCTTTATCCGACTCCCCGCCTGGCGAATGAGTTTCAAACCTGGATCCGCAGTCACAACCGGCTGCAGATTCCGGTGATTTTCATCGAAGAAGGTTTGCACGGTTATCTTGGATACGGCAAGACCATATTTCCGCAGAGCATCAATCTTGCCACGACGTGGAACCGTGACATTGCCCGAAGCACCGGCGCCGCGCTTGCCGCCGAGGCGCGGGCGGATGGCGTCGACATGATTCTCGGGCCGGTTTGTGGGCCTGCGAGGGACCCGCGCTGGGGCCGGTCGGAGGAAACCTTCGGCGAGGACGGACACCTGGCAGGGCAGATGGCTCTGGAATATGTTCGAGGCGCGCATGGCACATCCTTTGCGTCGGACCATGCGGTCATCGCCGAGCCGAAACACTTCGCGGCCTACAGCCATCCGGAAAGCGGGCTGAACACCGCACCCGCAAAAATCGGTCCGCGCGAGATGCGCATGGTTATGCTCAAGTCCTTCGAGCCGGCGATCCGGGAGGGCCGGGCGATGGCCGTGATGGCGGCTTACAACGAAACCGACGGAATCCCCTGCACCGCCGACAAGTGGCTGCTGACGCGCCTGCTGCGCGAGGAATGGGGTTTCAAAGGCTTTGTCCTGTCAGACCTCGGGGCGATCCGGCGTCTCTTCGATGTTCACCATGTCGCGGCGACACCGCAGGACGCCGTGCTCACGGCGCTCAGCGCCGGGGTGGACATGCAGTTCTATGACTTCCACCACGACACTTACCAGAACGCCATCATCGACGCTGTCACAAGTGGCCGGCTGAAAGGGGCTGTGCTGGACCGTTCGGTGGCGTGCGTGCTGCGAGCCAAGTTCATGCTGGGCCTCTTCGACCACCCGTTCGTAGACACGTCACTTTCGAAACGCGTAGCGCGCAGTGCCGCTCACCTCAGACTGTCGCTTGAGTCGGCCCGGCAATCCATGTGCCTGCTGAAAAACGACGACAATCTGCTGCCGCTTTCCAGGAACATCAAACGGATCGCGCTGATTGGTCCGAATGTTGCTGCCGTGCGCCTGGGCGACTACTCAGCTCCGCGCGAGGGCATACCCCTCACATCGATGCTCGACGGCGTCAAGTCCATTGTGGAACCGGGTACGGAGATATTGTTTGACGATGGCAAGGACGTCGTGTCGGCAGTGGCCAGGGCGAAGCAGGCCGAGGTCGCAGTCCTTGGCCTGGGCGAACATGAGGGTCTGTCTGGCGAGGGTTTCGACCGGTCCAATTTGGACCTGCCTGGTAACCAACAGCCTCTGCTGGAGGCGGTGTTCGCGACTGGCACACCCGTGGTGCTGGTGCTGCAGAATGGCCGTCCTTTGGCCATCCCCTGGGCGGCGGAGCATATTCCGGCGATCCTGGAAGCGTGGTACCCCGGCGAATCTGGCGGTCGCGCGATTGCCGAGACGCTCTTCGGAGTGAACAACCCCGCCGGGCGCCTGCCCATGAGTTTCCCGCGACGGGTCGGCCAGTTGCCTGTCCACTATGACGTCCACCCCTCCAAGATCGGGAAATATGTTGATGGCAGCAGGCTGCCGCAGTTTGTCTTCGGCCATGGCTTAAGTTACACAAGCTTTCGGTACGAAAACCTGCAAGTCTCGCCCCAACGCCTGAGGCCCAGCCAGGAAGTGCGCATCTCCGTGGATGTCATTAACACCGGGCAGGCCGATGGTGATGAGGTGGTACAGGTCTATCTTTGTGAC
>JBJKQK010000008.1:0-35887 GCA_046705285.1 Terriglobia bacterium | reverse complement strand
ATGTTACGATTGATTGTGGTGCGGGAGAGGGGGCTCGAACCCCCAAAGCGATTACTCGCTAGCAGATTCCAAATCTGCTGCGTTTGCCAATTTCGCCACTCCCGCACATTATGGTGGACTTGGAGGGATTCGAAGCCTCGCCGGGTCGGGTGGGAAGCCTTCCGGCGCACCATGCCAAGCCCACAGAGTCCTAGGCACGGTGAGGGGAAACCTTGCCGTGCCTTTTCCTTTTATCGCTTTAACTTCCAAATGCCATCTTGCACCTTCTCCACATATCCGTTTTGCTCCATGCCCAACAGCAGAAAATGGATAGCTCTGCCCGGACTTTTGTCAGCAAAGTCTATGCCTCGCAACAGCGCATTTTGCTTGAGATCATCTAAATGCGCAGACTCACGCTCCTTTAGGAATTCCAGTACGGACCGCGCCAGCGGCGTGGAGTACTTTTCCTCCTTTCCTTCTCCCAGTTCTCCAGGACCGAACAGTGCAGGCTGGAGCCGGCGCTTTCGCGCGATTTCTCGCTCTAGCAGCATTTTGACGAGTGATTTGTCTTTTTCGATCTCCCGCAATTCATCCGTGAGGCGCTGCTGTTCCGCCTCAAGCTCATTGATTCGCTCGACTAAATCCGAAGTGATGTCGCGCATAGGAACGGGCCTCCAGCCATATCCGGATTCTAGACATTGGACTGGATTCTGTCAAGGCAAAACTCCAGACCCTAGTCGAAAACTGTACCATAGACTAGCAAATCGTTATCAGACGCTCTTTTGGGGGAGCAGAATCGACATGGTAATCCCATGAAAAATAACGGAAAGCTTGGAAGAAAGGTGACTGACGAACGGCTACTCCGAGGCCCAAAACCTGAAACTGTCAAGATCGACGAAGACTGGAAGGAAGCCGTAAAGAAGTCGCTCAAGAAGAAGAAGCCGAAGGAAGGCTGGCCGAAGTAATCTCGCGCCACAATGGAACGCTACCGCTTGCGACGGTCTTGCGTAAAGTACATACTTCCGAAACCAAAACGGTACAGGACGCGATGGCCAGTCCTCCACCACCGCGTTTTCAACCGGTCCTGGCCGGCGCCTCTGTGGTCTTGCCTCGCAACGTTCCGCACGGCTTTCGCAACGTGGCTTCGATACCCAGCCGCTTGCGATGTGTCATGGCTCCGGGCGGATTAGAGGAATATTTCCAGGCCGTGGCGGAACGTTCGCCGCCCCCAGTCCCGCACAACTGGTCGAACTGGCGCGACCGTTGGGCCTGACGCTGCCGCCGCCCGGAGCCGGCGATTTCACCATCGCAATTCGGAAGGGAAATACCTTGAAATCAAATCTTCGTAATAAGGTCGGAGTTCTTCCACCTTTGGCGGGGCTTCGGCCTTCGAGTACAAATCGTAGGGATTAAACTCGCGCACCCACCGGAACATTTCCCGGTCGTGATCGTCCATCAGGTACTCGTACTGGCCCTCGCGGTGCGCCGGATAAAACGAGTGGTAGCGGATCATGTAGAGAGCCTCTTCGGGCAGAAAGTCTTTGACCACGTGGTAGAGGTACTCGTCGTGCCCCCAGGAAAGGTCCACGTTGTCGAGCCCGCCGTTTTCCCCGTAGACGCCCAGGCGCGTCTGGAATTCAGGCACCTGCGAATCCGGATTCAGCGCGAAGAATTCGTGGAAGACAATCTTCGGCGACCAGGCGCAGCCCACCGGGAAGGTGTCGCCCACCACGGCCCATTGCGGCTCACCCCACAGGCAGAGGATTTTGCCCAGGTCGTGAATCAGGCCGGTCAGGATGAACCAGTCCGGCCGCTCGTCCCGCCGCGCCGCTTCCGAAGTTTGCAGCAGGTGCTCGATCTGCGAAAGCTCGGTGTCGGGGTCGCTCTCATCCACCAGCGTGTTCAGGAATTCCATCGCTTCCCAGATGCCCATTTTCGCCTTGTTTCTGGCCAGGTATTCCTGCTTCTTGGAGCGCACAAAGTCGCGCGTCTGGTAAGCGTGATTCTGCCGGTAAAACTCGCGCACGTGCGGCGGCGTGGTATCCGTGAAATCGCGGAACTCCTCGCGCTTCTTTGCGGTCTGAGTCATCCCGGCGCTGGAAGTGACCTCCGGATAGCGCGACTTCACAAAGTCATCCCACTCTTCGAGACCCTTCAACGGTCCTTGTTGACTATGAATCTTCCCTGATTGTCCCATGCCAGCCCCGCCTTTCTCTTGAGTTCATCATTAGCATACTCATCGTAACGAGTCAAACCGCGGGAATGAGCCCTGCCAACAGCAGTCCGCGTGTTTGGCCGCCGAAAGACCTGCTGGCGATCTGCCCGTCGGCCGAATTGGCCGCGTGAAATCTTGGTCAACGCAAAGCAGAAAGTACGGGCCTTTAGTCAGATAGAAGGCGGAAAACCAGTCTATGACGAGCTTTTCAACAACGGGTGAATGGTCAATATCCGGTTGTTCGCGACAAGAGAGATTGAATTCGCTCGGCGGAGTTTGTGCCGGTGTGGTCCCGGAACGCTTCCGCCTTCCTGGGGTCTGAAGGGCGGGCAGGGTGGCGGGCTTGAGACAGCGCGTTTTGGCAAAGCGGTCCCAGTCTCCCAGCCCATTCAACAGCCTGGGTCGAAAGAGGATATCGCATCCTGGCCCCGAGGCCTCGCCTCTCCTTTGGGTTCATCATCACCACACTCATCGCGGCGTGTCACAGCGTGATGGCGCAAAGGGGCGGTCCCGGCCTCAAAAAGTGTTGCTTGTACTCAGATGTGGGTAATGTTACATTTCTAAACGCGGCGGTTCGATAGCCACACCCTTCTGGCACGGGGGCCTACAACATCATGCGCTGGTTCGGTTCGGGCGACGGGCTCACAGCCAGCTTGTTCTGGGGTCATGGGTGCGCCGGAAGCTCGATGAGCTTCCGACCCTGATAAATCGCTTAGACGCTTCCCTTTGGAGGAAAAAATGACAGACTATTCCCGGCGTGATTTCCTGAAAACCGGGCTTGCCGCAACAGCGATTGCTGGTGTCGGAAGTCTGGGACTGAAAGCAGCCACCGACCCGGCAACGCAACTGGTGACGCTCGGCAAATCCGGCGTGAAGGTAACCCGGCTCGCCTTTGGTACAGGCACCGACAACGGTCGTGTGCAGCGCGACCTGGGGCAGGCAAAGTTTACGGATCTGGTCCATTACGCGTACGACCGTGGCATTCGTTTCTTTGAAACGGCTCAGTCGTACACTGATATGCACAGGATGCTCGGCATCGCGCTGAAAGGGATTCCCCGCGACAGCTATCAACTGATGACCAAGGTGACCACGACCGACGACGCCCATCCCATGGATACAATCCACCACCTGTGCAAGCTCTCCAACACCGAATATTTCGACGTGATGCTTTTGCACTTTCAGCACTTTTCCGATTGGCCCGCTGCCAGCCTTCCCTGGCAAGACGCCATTTCGCAAGCGCAGGAGAAAAAGATTGTGCTGGCGCGCGGCGCATCGGTGCACGGCCTTCCGGCTCTGTACGAGGTTCCGAAAACCAAGTGGCTCCAGGTGGGGATGATCCGGATGAATCAGAAAGGCGTGTACATGGATGCCGAGAATTACGCCACCCACGGCCTTGGAGATGTACCCGCCGTTGTCCGGGTGGTGAGAGAGGTCCGCAGGCAAGGCTTGGGCGTCATCAGCATGAAGCTGGTGGGGGCGGGAAGATTCACAAAGCACGCAGACCGGCAGGCCGCAATGAAGTTCGCCTTCCGGCATGCCGGCGTCGACGCGGTAACGGTGGGCTACAAGAATAGGGCGGAGGTCGACGAAGCCATCGAAAATGTGAGGCTGGCGTTCGCCTGAAAGTTTGCTGTTCAACGATCATCACCTGATGAGGCGTGACCAGGGGCCGGGTTGCCCGTCCTTGGCGGTCGCACAGCGGCTCCGGGGTTTGTTCCGGCCGAGCCAGCCCATTACCCCGGGTATCTCCTCTGTTTTCTCCGCTGGCGGAGGCACGTGGCCAGCGCTCGCCAGCATAGGACGCCACAAAGCTCTGCCAGATGCCAAGCGGTTGCCTGTCTGCGGATCGATACTGACGGCAGACCATGGATTCAGCGCTGCTGGCCCGGTCGCGATTCCTTCCTCACCTCTTCGACCCGCAAGGCGGGTCCTTCAACGCCTTCAACCATCCGAATTCCGGCAAACCCTACCTGAACTTGAAGTAATCGATCTTCAGTGCCATCGCTGCCCGGCGGAATAAGCTGCGGGCAATTCAGCTGGCCATAAGGTTGTCCTTCTGAGAAAGTGGTGGCAGAATCATGGGGCTGGCTGGCGTTGCGCGCGGCGACCCGTGCGCGCATAAGTCTCCAAATGTAGGCTACATATCGCACAGCATGACCCCCGTGGGACACATGGGATTTTCAGCGCAGAAATCATTACATTTTGTATGTATCTCAATATAAAGATGTTAAGTAAACTCCGTGGCGCCGCGAATGCTCTCCTGCAAGAAAACTGTTGCATCTCTGTACAGCGTGTAAAAACTTCCCCGCGATCCTTCGCATCCGGCTGCCGTGGGTCAGTTGGAACAAAGGAGGAATCTTGATCCGACATCTCATCGCCTGTACGCTGGCTCTCGGTATCTCCGCCGCGCCTGCCTTCAGCCAGATCACCGTAAACCGTCAGACCTCGGTATTTGTTGACAGCCGGGAATCCGTTCCTGTTCAGAAAGCCGCGCACGACCTGGCCAGCGATCTGGGAAAGGTATTTGGCGCCACGTTCCAGATTGTGCATGATCCCAGGCAGGCCCATGCAACAACACTCTGGATTTCCGACCGCTTCGACCTCCCTGCAAGCGTCGCGAGGCCTTCAGGATGGGAAAGGCTGCACATCCAGGCCGTGAACCATCCGTGGCCTGGTTCGCCCGCGGTGCACGCCGTGGTACTGACCGGCTCCGACATGCGCGGCACAATTTATGCCATTTATCAGTTCTCTCAGCAGTTCCTGGGTGTGGATCCACTCTACTGGTGGACCGATCATCAGCCACGACGCCGCTCCGAAGTCAGCATCCCGGACAGTCTTTCTGAGACCCAGGGACCCACATTTCATTACAGGGGTTTCTTCATAAACGATGAGGACCTGTTGACAGGCTGGAGGCCGGGCAGGAAGACGGGAATCTCGCTCAAAGTCTGGAACAGGATTTATGAGACCATTCTTCGGCTGAAGGGCGACATGGTTTGTCCGGGAACGTGGATATTTCCGGACGACGCGCAGATCAAGTTGGCCGGTGAGCGCGGGCTCATCATTACGCAGCACCATGCCATTCCGCTGGGGCTGAATGTGGCACGATGGCCCAGAGGCGTGCCTTACAATTACACTACACATCCCGAAATTCTCGAACGGGCCTGGAGGGATGCCGTTCAGGAATATCCGCCTGGCGTAGAGGTGCTTTGGACGGTCGGCCTGCGGGGGCTTTCTGACGTCAGCTATGCGTCGTCCGACCCCAGTGTGCGCGGCAACAACAAAGCGCTCGGACGATTGATCAGCAAAGCCGTTGCCAACCAGATCCAGATCGTTCGCGCCGTGCATCCCAACGCTCATTTTGTCACTAACCTGTGGCAGGAGGGGGCCAAGCTTGTTCACCAGGGTGATCTCAGTATCCCCTCCGAGGTGCACAAGGTGTGGGCTGACAGCGGCTATGGCTATCTTCAGGACAAAGGTGACCTTGCACCGGGCGAGGGGGCTTACTACCACGTGGCCATGATGAACGGACGTGCCAATCAGTTGAGCGAAATGGTTCCGGTGGATCGCATTTATTCCGAGCTGGGCAGGTACATCAAGGCTGGGGCCACATACTATCTGCTGCTGAACACCAGCGACATTCGTCCGGTTTTGATGACTGCCAAGGCCGTGATGGATGTCGGCTGGCGCGGTGTGCCGACAGGGGGGGCCGAGGCTGCCGATCATTATTATCGAACCTGGTCGGCCGGCGAGTACGGACCCAGAGCGGCTCCTGAGGCAGCAAAAATGTACGAGGATTATTTCAAAGCGCCAGCTCATTTTGGCCAGCCGGTGCGCGAATATGGTGACAACCTCTACCACTCTGAGGCGCGCCGCATGATGCTCACTTACATGATTGACTCTCCGCTTTACTCAATTCCCAGCCAGGCACCCAAGTGGATAGAACCGCGAATCTTTGGGACTCAATTTCCCCACTCAGCCGACACGGACTGGCTGAAGCAGGCAGTGAGGAGAGAGATTCAGCAATGCGGGAGCGCGCAGCCCCGCTGGGACGCCGTCTGGGAGCGGGCGCTTGCCGCCGAACCACTTGTCCAGCCTGGCCGCATGCCTTTTTATCGCGCAAGTGTGCTGGCCATGATCGCCATCAACCGGGAAAGCAATCAGATGTTGTTCCAGATCTCCAAGGCTATTGAAGAAGCGCAAAAGGGCCAAACTGATGAGGCTCGCGAGTCCGTGCGAAAAGCCTTGCAAGCCCTCGATTCCATTCAACAGGCGGAGGCGGGCGCGGAGTATGGGAAGTGGAAGCACTGGTACCGCGGCGACTGGCTGACCGGGGTTTACCGGACGCACCAGATGGTTGAAATCTTTTCGAAGTTCCTCAGCGATCCGCTGGCTCACTTGCCTCCGCCGATCCTCTGGAGCGGCTGGGAAGCCTATTACCATATTATGCGTTATGAAGGAGATCGCACGGCGGACGTGCACTGAATTAGTCCTTGCGCTTTTGCGGCGTGAAATCCTATGCTGGGCTGGCAGCGGGTCCATGTCCTTCATGCCGGGAACAAGTCGGGCTGTGCTCCGCGAAAGGCCCACGGCCAGGAAGCCACTGGCCGGGACCGCAAACTTCAATCTGAAAAATGAGGTGAGACGGCCGTGAAAAAGACACTCCTGTTCGGGCTGGCGCTATTTGCACTGATGGTTGGGCTGAACTCCTTGCCGTTCCTTCGCTCTGCGCCTGCCGGAACTTCTTCCCAGGCTGCGAGGGTCCGTGGCGCACCGATGGGCCAACAAAAGGCTGGCAACATAGTGTACTTCGTCTCACCGCATGGCAACGATCAGTGGTCTGGAAAGGTCGACAGTCCAAACGCCCGGCGCACTGATGGCCCTTTTCGCACACTGGCTCGCGCCAGAGACGCCATTCGCCAACTCAAGACTTCCGGTTCGCTGAAGTCACCGGTCACAGTTTATGTTCGAGGCGGAGTTTACCAGTTGGACAAGCCGCTGGTCTTTAGGCCTCAGGACTCAGGCACAGCCAAAGCTCCCGTCATCTATGAAGCCTACCCCGGCGAGACGCCAGTGCTGAGTGGAGGAAGAGTTATTACGGGCTGGCACAGGGCCAACGGGATTGCGGTGCCATCACGGGCGAGAGGTCACGTCTGGGTCGCCGAGGCTCCGGGAGTAAAGGAAGGCGAATGGTATTTTCACCAACTCTTCATCAACGGAACTCGAAAGACGCGCGCGCGCACGCCCAATCGAGGTTTCTATTACGTCAATGGAGAGATCTCAGCCACCGCGCCGGCGCACTTTCGATTCTATGATCGAGACATTCGTCCCCAGTGGGCGAAGGAAGGGGACGTCGAAATCATCGCCCTGCAGAACTGGGCGGAATTGCGCGAACCGATCAAATCCGTGGACGAGGCGACTCACGTCGTAACCCTGGCCGGCCGCCGGCAGCACTTTGCCGAAGCCAATGCCCGATACTGGGTGGAGAACACGCTTGACGCGCTCGATTCACCGGGCGAGTGGTATCTGGACCGAAAGAGCGATCTGGTTTACTACTATCCGGAGCCCAAAGAGGATATGTCGCGGGCTGAGGCGGTCGTGTCTCATCTGAAGCAACTTCTTCTGTTCGAAGGAGACGCTGCGAAGAATCAGTTCGTGAGCCACATCGAATTTCGCGGCCTGACTTTCAGCTATACGGACTGGTCGCTGCCTGCAACAGGATACGCGGACATGCAGGCGGCTTACAACATTCCTGCCGCTGTTGAGGGTGAAGCCACGCGCTCCTGCACCTTTGAGAAGTGCCGGTTCATCCATCTCGGCGGATACGCCGTCGCCTTCGGCGAGGGCTCGCAGGGGGATAGGATTACAGGGAATGAAATGACTGATCTGGGAGCAGGCGGCGTCAAGATCGGCGACCCGAGAATCCCGACAAGCAAGCAGACAGAAACCAGTGGGAACCAGATCATCGACAATCACATCCATAACATCGGCATTGTGTATCCGGCGGCGGTCGGGGTGTGGATCGGGCAAAGCAGCAACAACATCGTGGCGCACAACGAAATCAACGATACGTTTTACACGGCGATTTCTGTAGGCTGGACGTGGGGATACGGTCCGACGGCGGCGCACGGAAACCTTATCGAATTCAATAATCTCTATGACATCGGCCGTGGAATGCTGAGCGACATGGGTTGCATCTACACGCTGGGAGTCGAACCCGGAACGGTGGAACGGAACAACGTCTGCCGTGACGTTTCCCGTTACAAGTACGGAGGCTGGGGAATTTACACCGACGAAGGCAGCAGCGACATTCTGATCGAAGACAATGTAGTCTACCGTTGCGAAGACGGAGGCTTTCACCAGCATTATGGCGAGGCGAATGTGGTTCGCAATAACATTTTTGCCCTGGGGACCACGGCACAAATTCGCCGGAGCCTGGAGGAAAACCACCTGAGCTTCACTTTCACGCACAACATTGTGTACTGGAAAGACGGCAAGCTGCTGGACGGGACATGGAAAAACAACCACTTCCGGTTCGCCAACAACATCTATTACAACGTCGGCGGAGGGCCGATTGAGTTTGCGCAGTGGTCGTTCAAGGATTGGCAAGGCCGAGGGCAGGACGTCCATTCGCTGATCGCCAACCCGTTGTTTGTCGACCCCGAACAGGGTGACTTTAGGCTTGAGGCCGGCTCGCCGGCACTGAAGATGGGTTTCAAGCCGATCGACATTTCAAAGGTCGGCCCCGAAGAAAGGTAATGTTGTCGCACCTCCCAAGCAGGGCCGCGCGGCTCCACCGCCTGTGCGTTACTTGCGCAAGTTACTCGCGAGCTAGAGCCTGGCGGCAAGCGACGCTGATAGCTGCACAACTCACTTGCGTGGATTCCGCCTCCCCTCTGGCAGGATGCCGTGCATCATCGATGCCTCGGGCCCATTTCTCAGTATGCTGTGACAAAGTGCTGGTCCAGGGGAGGGAAATCCGATCCGGGAACCGGTTCTCTCCCGTGAAGCTTTGAACAACGGTCATTACCATGACTCAGCCCTTCGTTTCTGATGTCAGGCAGAGAGCGTACCATAGCCGCGGTGATTGCTCTAACAGACGCATTTCCTCGAACACCCTATCAACCGCCCCGGCCGAGAAGCATCGATTGGCGAAGGTATCGAGGGATTGCGGTGGCGGAAGCGGGTGATGGGGCTTCTCCTGCGATTTATGTGGAGCTGTGCCCAACTGTCAGCTTCAGGAATATCGCATCCAGCGGCGCAGTTCCTTCAAGGAGGGCCGCTTCCCGTACATCAGGATGCCGACACGATAGATCTTGGCGGAGAGGCGAATCACCCAGAAGGTCGTCAGGATCGAGAGGATCAGAGCGACCGCGATCTGCCAAAACGGCGGAGTCTGCATGGCAACACGAAGCGTCATCAAAATAGGAGAGAGGAAAGGGGTGAGCGAAAGCACCACGGAAAGTGTTGAATTCGGGTCATTCAGAATAACGTTGAAAAGCAGAAAACTGCACACAAGCAACAGCGTTAAAGGCATCTGTACCTGGTGGGCTTCTTCGTCGGTTGAAACGATTGCGCCGGCCGCAGCGTAGAGCGCCGCGTACAGAAAATAGCCCGCCAGGAAGAAAACCACCAGATAAACCAGTAGCACGAAAGACACGTGGATGCTGGGAGCTTCGGCTCCGGGGCGCAGAAATGATGTGACGGCGGAAGTCGAGGCAAACAGCACGCCGATCGCCACTGCCCACACCACATACTGAGTGAGGGCCACGGCTCCTACGCTCACGATCTTTCCGGCAAGCAAATCGAAAGGCTTGATGGAAGAAACCAGGATCTCAATGATGCGCGTAGATTTCTCTTCCATTACCGAGCGCATGGTGGACATCCCATAGACGATCAGCGTCATATACAGGACCATACCAGCGATAATCGCAATGACGAAGTTGTCCTCGTTAGTATCTCCATCTTTCCCCGAAGAGGCGTTCACGAACCGGACTTGGGCAAGCTTGAACACGTTCTTCATCCCGTTGGCCCGCCTGCCTTCCTCGCTCAACCGACGCGCTATGACTGCTCCACTTACCGCCCGCTCGATCGGTCCGAGCAGAGCCATTGCCTGCATGCTTTTGGCGTAGAAGCGTGCGGCTTCCGTACCTGCGACCAGGCCCTTGGGTAGAAGCAGGACCCCATCAAGCTCGCTGCTTCTCACCTGTGAATTGAAGTAGGCTTCGAGATGCTCCGGCGGGTGTTCCACAATCTGAACGATTTCGGCGTCGGGCTGGCTCGCCGACTCATTTCGCACCAATGCTTTTTCAACCGGCCCGCCGAGCCCGCCGACTTCGTCCATGATGGCGATCTTGACCGTATACGCGGAATGTCCTCCAGAGAGAAAAATGGATATCACCAGGATGCCCATCGAAAGCAGTGGCAAGGCGGCCGTCCCCAGGATAAAAGCCTTGGTTCGCACTCGAACGATGTATTCGCGCTTGATGATGAGCCAGATCTTACGCATTGCGTTCGGAGACTTTCTCAATAAAGATATCGTTTAGCGGAGGTTCAATCAGCTCGAAGCGGCGGATGTGAACGCTGCTCTCGACGGCGCTCCTCAGAATCTGCTGGGAATCGGCCCCGGGACGCAAGGTGATTTCCACGACCTCGCCATAGGAATTCGTCCTCTCTACGACGTTGGGAAGCTGCATGAATGCAGGATCGCCAGTGAACTCGATTCGGACAGTGTTGTTGCCGTAGGATTTCTTGATGGCTTTCAGGTCACCATCCAGGAGCTTCTGTCCCTTGTTCATCAGGCAGATGGAGTCGCACATCTGCTCCACCTGGTCCATTCGGTGAGTCGAAAGGATGATGGTGGTACCCTGCTTGCGAAGTTCAAGCATGACGTCCTTGATCACCGCGGCATTGACGGGATCGAGCCCGGTGAAAGGCTCATCCAGAATCACCAGCGGCGGCTTGTGAAGGATCGCCGCAATAAACTGAACTTTCTGCTGCATCCCGCGCGACAAATTGCTGACTTCATCGTTCATGCGTTCACCCAGGCTCAGGCGTTCGAGCCAGAGGCGGGCCCGGCGTTCCGCCTCTCGTTCGGAAAGCCCTTTTAGTGCACCCAGAAACACCAGGATTTCGAGCAGCCTCATCTTCCGGTAAAGGCCCCGCTCTTCGGGCAGATATCCCACCAGATCCTGTGTCCTTTCACTCAATGGCTCACCCAGAACTTGAACCGAACCCTCATCGGGAAGCAGGATGCGCACAATCATGCGGAGTGTCGTCGTCTTCCCGGCACCGTTTGGCCCGAGCAATCCGAAGACTGCGCCTTCCTTGATTCCCATCGTCAGCGCGTTCACCGCAGTGAAGGAATCATACCGCTTTGTGACGTTCTCAAGGCAAACTGCGTCCATCGTTGTACTGTTGCCTTTGCTCCGGATCCTGAAGTCGCGGACAGGGAAAGAAACCGCACGGGATTTGTAGCATCATAAAGGAATGGTACGCAAGGTCGATTTTTCCCGTGTCTGGCTTATCAGCAAGTTAGAGCCCTCAATGACGAGCGGCTGTACCTAGATTTTAACATAGGATAAGATAGCGGTTTTGCTGGAAATCGAAACAATTAAGAAGGGGCCTGATTTATGCGAAATGTTGTGATTATCGGGTCGGGTTGTGCGGGACTGACTGCGGCTATCTACGCGGCCCGCGCGAATCTGGACCCGCTAGTGGTTCGCGGTCACGAAGCCGGAGGCCAGTTGACGTTGACCACGCTGGTTGAAAACTATCCCGGCTTCCCTAAGGGCGTTCAGGGGCCCGAGTTGATCGAGTTGATGCAAAAGCAGGCAGAAGAATTCGGCGCGGAATTCATGGAAGGAGATGTCACCCGAGCGGACCTCTCCCGGCGTCCCTTCACTATTGAGATGGACAAGGAAAAGGTGGAGACGCAGACGCTCATCGTGGCCACTGGAGCCTCCGCCAAGCTTCTGGGCCTTGAATCCGAGCGCAAGCTGCTGGGCCATGGTGTTTCAACCTGTGCAACCTGCGACGGCTATTTCTATCGCGGCAAGGAGGTGGTTGTGGTCGGCGGCGGTGATACCGCTGCGGAAGACTCGTTGTTTTTGACCCGTTACGCCAAGCAGGTCAATCTCGTGCACCGGCGCGATGAACTGCGAGCGTCGAAGATTATGCAGCAACGCATGTTCGCCAACAAGGCGATCAACCCGGTTTGGAACACCGTCGTTACGGATGTGCTCGATCCGGGGAAGGGTGAAGTTACGAGCGTCCGCCTGAAAAATGTGAAGACGGGCGAAGAATCGACGAAGGAATGCGATGGGGTCTTTGTCGCAATCGGCCATTCACCGAACACCCAGCTTTTCAAGGGCCAGCTGGAAATGAACGAGGTCGGCTATCTGATCACTCACGATGGTTCCCGCACAAATGTCCCCGGGGTTTATGCTGCAGGTGATTGCCAGGACCACGTTTATCGGCAGGCGGTAACGGCGGCGGGCAGCGGGTGCATGGCGGCGATCGATGCGGAACGGTTCCTGCAGGCAGAAGGCGCAAAAGGCAAGTGAGCCTTATAGCTTCCTGCAAGCGGAATCCCGCTCTTGCCCGTGCTTTGAGAGTGTCGGTCGCTGGCGAACTTGGTTGTCATTGCCTTGGGACGTGTCCCCTGTCCAGGAAAGATGATGGCGAGCTCACTCTGGAATTCGTAAAGCAGAACCCATCGCCAGTCAGAAAGCGGAGTCCCAATTGTCTCAGGTCGATCCGATTCGGCAGTTTCAAGATCTGACGGAATGCCAGGATGAAAAGATCAATCTGGCGCAGGCGGCTTTGGCTATTGCGGCCACGGAATACGCCGGGCTTGATCCGTCGCCGTGGCTTGAGTTGCTCGACCGGATAGCCGCCCGTGTGGAGGCTGGTCCCGAACAAGCGGCCCTGGCCAACATCACCTCCATCAACGAAGTGTTGTTCGAAGAAGAAAACTTCTCAGGCAACAGCGAGGAGTACGACGACCCACGCAACAGCTATTTGAACGATGTGCTCGAACGGAAAAAGGGAATTCCTATCACGCTCTCACTGGTCTATACGGAGGTGGCGCGACGAAGAGGACTGCCCCTCGCCGGAGTGGGGTTCCCCGGCCATTTCCTGGTCAAATACCCTGGACCGCCGGCGGAGATTTTGATCGATCCTTACCACCGCGGAACCATCCTGGCGCGTGCTGATTGCACGGCTTTGCTGAATGCGCACTTCGGGCCGGACGCTGAGCTCAAGCCGGAACATCTGGCTGCCGCAACCAACAAGCAGATTCTCTCTCGCATGCTCAACAATCTGAAAGGATCGTATTTCCGGAGATCAAATTATCCGAAGGTCCTTACCATGATCGAACTTGCACTTGCCGCCGGCCAGGATGTTCTCTCCAACCTTCGCGACCGCGGGATGGTTTACTTCGCCATGCGGCGCTACTCAGATGCAGCACGAGAACTCCACACTTACCTGGAGCTTGGAGGCGGAGATGATCCTGACGTGCGGGAAGTTCTGAAGCTTCTTGGCCAAATCAGAGGAATGATGAATTAGTTGGATGGTCGTCAGGCGATGGAAACCGGAGACGGCATCCATGCCTCCGTTTCATCCTTGTTTCAAACATACTGCCAGCCCGTCGCGCAGCGGAATGATCGTGGTCAGCAAATCGGGTGATCTGTAGATCAGCCGGTTGAACCTCTGAATTGCCGCAGTATCCGGGTCGTTTGGGCCTGCATGGCGGGCAACCCTTCCAGACCAGAGAACGTTGTCGGTGATGAACAATCCGCCCGGGCGCACTCGGGGCAAAGCCAGCTTGAATGCTTCGGGATACTGTTTCTTTGAGACGTCGTTAAAGATCAGGTCGAACTGCCCCCGCGTGGCTTTGAGAGATTCCAGCGCTTCGCCCACCATGAATTCCACGCGTTCGAGCACTCCCGCTTCGCGCAGATAGGATCTGGCGCGCTCGGCGTTGGCCGGATTGCCATCCGTGCAGAAGACTTTTCCACGGGGCCCCACAGCCCGGGCCAGCCACAGAGCCGAATATCCGATGGCCGATCCCATCTCAAACACACGCCGCGCGTGGATTGCGAGCGCCAGTTGCTGGAGCACACGGCCGCACGCAGGGCCGACGATCGGTACCCGATGCTTGGCAGCGTAGCGTTCCATTTTTCGAAGGACTGCATCGCGGGCGGGAAGCAGTGAGTCGATATAATTCTCGGCTTGCGGTTCAAAAATCCCTGGCATAATCGTTGTCTCCTGATCTTATTGCCCCCGGGGTGGTAACAAAGCCCCTTAGAGTTTGTATGATAACAGTGAATTCGCTTCGTAGCTTTGTCGCTTCATTTTCTATTGACACAGACAGAAAGCGAAGTTGTGTAGCCGAACCTTGCCTGCCACCTGAATCTGATTCTTTCCGAGGACCGGTCCTTGGGGCACCCGATGGACTCAGTTGCGGGATCATCAGAGCGGTCCGCCTGCAGTCCAAGATCAGCGATTTAATCATGAAAGTTGCACGATCCCTTGTTTTCCCTGGTCTCCTTCAGGCGAGTCCTGCATGACGAAGTCCGTTGCGGCGCCTGGCACACTGTATTCGTAGGCCCCACGGTATATCGTCGGAGCAGGTCCAGTGAAATTGCCCAGTGGCGGCGGGGATGGGACTGTCCACTCCAAGGAGGTTGCTTCCCAAGGATTCTCGGAGGCTTTGGGCCCTTTGAACAGACTCCAGAAGAAATTGAAAACGAAGATCATCTGCGCTGCTCCCACAATCAGGGCAGCGGCCGTAATGAACTGGTGCAGGGGAATGAGCGGCCTCAGGTAATAGTCTGTCAGGGCTGAATAACGCCTGGGATTCCCTTCCAAGCCGAGAAAGTGCATAGGTATGAAAATGACGTAGGCTCCGATGAATGTGAACCAAAAGTGAACCTTGCCAAGAGTTTCATTCATCAGTCGTCCAAACATTTTGGGGAACCAGAAATACGTGGCGGCAAAAATCGCGAAGGTCACTGCCATCCCCATGATCATGTGGAAGTGGGCCACGACAAAGTACGTTGCGTGAAGATAGGCATCCAAAGGCGGTTGCGCAAGGAAAAGGCCGCTCAATCCTCCCGTGACGAACACAGACACAAAACCGATTGCAAACAGCATGGGGGTGGCGAAGCGCAGCCTGCCTCCCCACATGGTTCCCAGCCAATTAAAGGTCTTCACCGCGGAAGGTACAGCAATCGTCATCGTGAGGACTGCAAAAGCAAATCCGGCATACGGGTTCATCCCGCTGACAAACATGTGGTGGCCCCATACCACGAAGCTCAGGACCCCGATCACCAGCAAAGAGTAAACCATGGCGCGGTAACCGAAAATGGGTTTTCGCGAAAAACATGAGACGATGTGAGAAATGACCGCCATTGCCGGCAGGATGGTGATGTAGACTTCGGGGTGGCCAAAAAACCAGAACAGATGCTGCCACATCAGAGGCAAGCCGCCACCCCGGTGGATGAGTTGGCCGCTGACTACGAGCCCTGCCGGGATAAAGAAGCTGGTTCCGGCCACGCGGTCTAGTAACAGCAAAATACAGGCCCCGATCAGCACCGCAAAGGAAAGAAGGATCATCACGGCCGTCAGCAGCCAAGCCCAGCAGGGCAGCGGCAGCCGCATCATCGTCATTCCGCGGGTGCGGAGGCTCAGTGCGGTTGTCACCATATTCACCGATCCCAGCACGGCCGCAAAGCAGAACAGGGCGATAGCGATGATCCACAAGTTCTGCCCCATGCCTTCACCCGGGCCTGCAATCTCCCCGACTGCACTCAGTGGAGCGTAAGCCGTCCAGCCCGCGATCGGTGGGCCATCCGCGACAAAAAAAGTCGAAAGCAGAACGCACAAAGCGGCAAATGTGATCCAGAACGACAGCATGTTGAGACGCGGGAAAACCATTTCTTTTGCGCCGATCTGAAGGGGTAGAAAGTAGTTTCCGAAGCCGAACTGCAGCGCAACCGTAAGAACAAAGAAGATCATCAACGTGCCATGAATGGTGAGCAAGGAGAGATAATACTCGGGAGTTATCAGACCGCCGGGTGCGCCATTCGGCGAGAGTTTGGCCAGCAGGGGAATGGGCAGGTCAGGCAATGCGAGGTGCAGTCTCATCAGCCAGGACAAGACTACAGCCAGAAGAGCCGCAAAGAGAGCAAGAAAGTAGAACTGCACTCCGATGACCTTATGGCTCGTGCTGAAGACATACTTCCCGATGAATCCCGGTTGTCGGGCAATATCTTGATTAGCCTCAGACATGGCTTACCTCAGGTACTCTTCCGGCCACAACGTCATTGCATTGCCGCCTGCCGTCGTAGCCATTTTTGAAAATTCTTCCTCGTCATGACTTGCAGAAATGCTCGCATCCTGTAATGGCCAAGTCCGCACAGTTGGGCGCACGCGATTTCATATCTGCCGCCATCATGTTTCAGGGCTAGTCCCGTAACAGTAAAGTGGATGGGAATCTTCATGCCCGGAACAAGATCCTGCTTGACCCGAAGCTCAGGGACGAAGAATGAGTGGATCACATCTTTGGAGCGAAGGATCAGTTCAATGGGAGTATCCACAGGAATGCCCAGGGTAGTGGTCACAATGTCATCTCTTGACGCCGGATCATGCTGGCGGTCAAGGCCCAGGTAATTTCCTATCGCATCATCCATCAGAGCCGGGTGGACGGGTCCAAAGCGCCCGTCGGGACCCGGATACCGGAAGTACCACGCAAATTGCTCACCCCAGACCTCGATACGCATGGCGTTTGGCGCCGGCCCGGTAAACTGCATCTGCGCCCACGCCCGGAAGCCCACGCATTCCAATCCAATGAACAGGACCGCAGCGGCAATCACCCACAGCAATTCCAGCTTGGTGTGGCCGCGCAAGTATTGGGCTCGCCGGCCATCTTCGCGACTCCTGTACCTCCACACAAGATAGGCAAGTCCGAGTTGGGCCGCAACGAAGATGATCCCCATGACGATAAACGTGATCGAAAACTGTCGGTCAATTTGTATCCCATGCACTGTAATGTCAATTGGAAACCACCATACATGGGTCAACACCAGTGTGACCGTAACTGATGTGATCGCCGCCAACACGACTGCCAACGCTAGCGCCATAAGGTTCCGTTCCCCGAGACTGTCAGAGCCACCCACTGACTTGATTGCTCATCAAGGGCCAAGTTAGCGCGATGGATTGGACAGTTTTAGCACAATTTGTGCCACCAGTTCCAAGTTTTCATGCACTTTTTGCAGTTTGGGAAACCGCGTGCTACCATATTTGCGGCCGATTCTTGGTTGACTTGTCCAGGTCTGACCAAAGCATGGCTGATGGTACGGAACGTAGCCGGGCTGCGTGGTATTAATTGGCAGGGCCGTTCTACCGTCACGCCTTTGGTGGATTGTCAACAAGAGACGGATTTTGTGGTACCGCAAGAGAGCCCCGATAGCAACTGATGCAACCCTTACACGGTTGGGACCAATCGAATTATATTCTTCGTCCGCGGGGATTCTGGAAAACAGGGCCCGATCCTTGCCGGCTCCCGTTAGAATAATGGTGAGAATTTTTCGGAGCTGTATGGGGCAGGCTAATCCGTGAGCGGGGTTCTTTGTGTTCTGCTGTTCGGCGCATTGGGGTGTGACTTCTCAGAGCCTGCGAAGTTCTATACTTCCACCGGCAGGATCAAAGCAAATGCAGCCCGCTCGATTGCAGCGGAGCAGGATGGCCCAGTCAGTTTTGTGTTGGATACCTTGACGTAGTGGCTTTTTAAAGCAACGAACACTCACAAGGACTACGGTGCTGGAGTTATCGGATGGAAACGAATGTAAACCAAGGAAACATCGAATCGCATAAGCCTGATTCTGACGCTGTTCAAGACAAGCGAATTCTGGAAGGCCGAAGGTCCTTCTTTCTGTGGCTGATTGGGATCGGCACGGTGGCAATGGGTGCCTTGCTCTCTGTCCCCCTTGTTGAATACGTGCTTTACCCGGTCTTTGCAACCACAACCAGCCGCTCGTGGTCGCCTCTGGGCGATTCAAGCGACTATGCTTCCATCACAACACCAAACAGGAAGGATGCTGTTACCAAGCAGGTGGATGGATGGCGCGAATCAATCGCCAAAAAGCCGGTGTATGTCGTTAAGGGAAAGAGACAACCCTCGATCAACGGTACCGAAGTTCTGACCGCTGTCTGTCCTCACCTTGGGTGCGACGTTCCCTGGGTTGCAGCCGAAAATAAGTTTCACTGCCCTTGCCATGGGAGCGAGTTTGCTGCCGATGGCTCACTCCTCCGCGGACCTGCAACGAGAGGGATGGACACTCTGCCCATCAGGGTGGAAAAAGGCAAATTAGAAACACTCTATGAGTACTTTCAGGCCCTTTTATCTTACAAGAAGGTGATCGGATATTGAGGCTTAGCGAGTACTTCCTGGCACTCTTACCCTGCAAAAAGGTAATCGCATAGGGGAAATCACATATCATGGCAACACAACCTCCATCAGGTAACAGACCTGAAGCCACCCGCAAAAAGCAACGTAACCGCCTGTTCGTGTGGATTGATCGGCGTACGGGCCTGGACAAGCTGATGCATGAAGCATTGGATGAACCGATCCCGGGTGGCGCGCGACTCGCTTATATATTTGGATCGGGACTGCTATTCATCTTTCTCTCGCAAGTCATTACCGGCATCTTCCTCGCACTCTATTACGTTCCATCCGTCAGTGCCGCTCACGAAAGCACTGCATATATTACCAAGATGGTTGCCGCAGGTTCATTCCTGCTCAGCCTCCACGTTTACGGCGCCTACGCAATGATCATCATCTTGCTGGTGCACCTATCCCAGACTTTCACCTTCGGCTCCTATAAAGGACGGCGCGAGCTGCTTTGGGTGGTCGGCACTTTCCTGTTTGTGTTGGTCCTGGGCATGGCCTTTACCGGCTACCTCCTTCCTTGGTCGCAAAAGTCCTACTTCGCCACTGCGGTCGGAACCAGCGTCCCGAATGAGGTACCCATTGTCGGCGGTTTCATCGAAAAACTTATGCGGGGCGGATCACAGATCGGGCAACTGACGCTGTCGCGCTTTTTCGCCTTGCACGTTTTCTACATTCCGGCGCTCATTTTTCTGTTTGTGGCCATCCACATCTATTTGTTTCGCAAGGCTGGAGCAGCCGGTCCTGTCAGCGCCAGTCCTGTCAGACCTAACCTCAAGACTGAAAGCTTCTACCCTCGCCAGTTGGTCATGGATCTGATATTTGCACTGTGCATAGTCACCGCTCTTGGGTTCTTCGCCTATTTTGATCCCGCCGGCCTTGGACCTTTGGCCAATCCTGCCGACACCCACTATTTGCCCCGTCCCGACTGGTACTTCCGCCCGTTGTTTGAATGGCTTAAGCTCTTTCACGGGAAATTCGAAATCCTTCGAATCATCATCATTCCTACCATCATCGCGATCCTTTTTATAGGTCTTCCCTTCATTGATCGGCGACTGGAGCGGCGGCCATGGAAGCGGCCTGTTTCCATGGGCATTTTCTCCATCGTGTTCATCGCATTGATCAGCCTTGGTGCATACAGCTACTATCACGACGCGCACACCAAATATATTGCCATGCAATTGGCCGAACAACATCGGATGGAAGTACAGTTCATGAAGCAACCTTTCAAGCCACTAATGGTCGGCATAGCACCAGCCGCTGCTAAGCCAGAGCTCAACCCGCTCGCTGAGAAAGGCAAAGCGATCTTCCACTCCCACTCCTGCTTTGCGTGCCATGGCCAGGGTGCGGTCGGAACACCCTTCGCACCTCGTCTGGTTGGTATCGGCAAGAAATTCACAACTGCTCAGATGATTCACCTGTTCAAACATCCGTTGCCCGCGATGAACAAAGGCGGGATGCCGCACTTTACATTCACTCCGGACGAGGTGAAAGAGCTAAGGACCTATCTGGACAGCCTTCAGTAATTGGGCCAGCGATGCGAATCTGAACCGGTACTTCTGCCGACCACGGCTGTCTGACACCGTGAGGCATGACGTGCCATTTCTGCAGCTGAGAACTCGGTGATGGATGTGGCTGGTATTTCCCGAGACCCATCAAAGCCTGTGGGAACCACAGTCAAACCTGAGAGGCGACGGCCACGGCTGCGGACTGCCTCAATACATTGGCCTGGCGACAATTAATGGGCTGAATACAACCCACACGAGTGTTAGTGTTTGCCTTACCCAGACAGCCGAGAGCGAATCAGTTTTGCTCCTGCCACCATCGCTTGCAGTTTTGCCCGAGCTGCCCATCGGGCTGTCTGGCTGAAGCCACAGTCCGGCACGACCGTAAGCTTCTCGGCCGGTACATATTCAAGAACCTTCTGAATGCGCTCGGCGACGTCTTCTGCGGTCTCAATGTAATAGCTCTTCACGTCTACCAGGCCGACTGCCAGCTTGCGCGCGCTGCTGATTTCGCGGCACAGAGGAAGTTCCGCCAGTTCACGGTTTGCAAATTCCAGCACCAGTTGATCAACTTTGAATTGCATCATCTGGTCAATCACCTGCGCATAAGACCTTTTCCCTAGCGGCCGTCCCGCGAAATTGCCAAAACACAGATGAGCCGCCAGGCCGGTTTCGACACCCTCCACGGCGGCATTGAACAATTCTGTAAACCCGGCTTTGCTCTCCGGATGAATTGCCGGCGAAGGCTCGTCAATTTGAATCAGCTGCGCCCCGGCATCGGCAAGAGCCTTGAGCTCGGCATTAACAATGGGGACAAATGCCCAGGCCGCATCTTCCCGACGCCTGTAGATGGAGCTCGTCATCAAGCGGCCGGAAAGAGTGAAAGGGCCGGGCACCGTCACCCTCAACAGGTGCGTTGTGCGGGCGCGGGCATATTCGAATTCGGCAACAATACCGAGGCCCGTCGGCGCGGCGATCGCCTCCACTACTTCATAGCGGTGCTGTTGGTCGTGTCCGACAGGACCTTTCCGGCGGCTGGGTGCGAGCGGCTTCAGGCCCGTGAGACGACCGTAAAAGGACTCGGTAAAGAAGCCGGTACGGCGCATTTCGCCGTCGGAGACGACGTCGATCCCGGCCTCCTCCTGATCGCGAAGGGCCATATCCACTGCGTCGTCCATCACCTCCTTGATATCGTCAGGTCCCAGCTCACCTCGCTGCGCCGCTTCCTGCGCAGTCCAGAACCAGGCAGGTCTTGCGTAAGATCCCACAACACTCGTGGGCAGCAAAAAGGATGATTCGCTAAACATATCTGCTTCCACCTCTCACAGTACAGGTCGTTCAAGTATTCACATCGCGCGCTTCATGATCCCCTTAATCTTACTCCTCCAGGCAACGACAGTTGGCTCCCAGAGAGGTGATCTTACCGGAAAAAGCGTTCGCAAGGTACGCACATTGACCGTAGCACTTATTTTGGCTTGCCTCGCGCATCAGTTCATGCTGCGACCGGGGCGAAATCCAAGCCGTAGCCAATGAACTGTTCGGTCCCGGCGGTTCAATTCGCTGGCGCCCAGCCGGCACTGCTTTCGGCCTTTGCCTGGTGCAGCACAGCTAGCGCCTGGGGCAGCACGTGCCCGGAGGAATTGGCGAGCCGTGCGGGCAGGTCTGAGGATGCTTGAGGAAAGTGCACAGTTTTTCAGTAACTTCGGCGCTTAAACTGTGCTCGATCTTGCAGGCGTTTTCATCCAGCAGATCTTCGTGGATGGCAAACATTTCGTAGAACAATCTCTCAGCTAGGCGGTGGCGGCGGATCACTTCATTGGCACGCCGCTGTCCCTGTGGAGTGAACGAAAGCAAGTCATCATCGCCGAGAAGAATCAGTTCTTCCTGGGCCATCAGCAAAAAGGTCGCCCGGTTTTGGGCAAACTCCGGCAGGTTTGAAGACGGGAACGTGGCTCTGCCGGTATCTTCCTGGTAATGCCACACCGCTTTAAGCAGGTTCTCGATCAGTTCCTCTTCGTGAACCGGAAAGACCGAAACCTCAGAAAGCTTCCCATGGTGGAGCTCGATGCGGCGCTCGGCCATGCGGCCAATTCCCGGGTCGTGCGTTACCATAACGATCGTATGGCCCTCGCGATGGAGTTCGGTGAAAAGGCCCATTACCAGCGCCTCGTTCACCTCGTCGAGATTTCCAGTCGGTTCATCTGCGAGAATCAGGTTGGGCTGGTTGATCAGCGCGCGCGCCACGCAGACTCGCTGTTGTTCGCCCCCCGACAACTGCGAGGGCAGATGATGAACCCGGTCACCCAGACCCACGCGCGTCAGTGCCTCCCGCGCCTCCGACTCATCGGCCAGGCTGTGGAAATACTGGGCGAGCATGACATTTTCCAGAGCTGTCAGGTAAGACACCAGATGGAACTGCTGGAAAACGAAGCCAACCCTTTCCGCACGGAACCGCGCCAGGTCAGTCGACGAAAGACAACCGATTTCCTTGCCGCCAATCGTCACCGAACCTTCGCTCGGCGAGTCGAGGCCACCAAGAACGTTCATCAATGTGCTCTTACCGGACCCGGAGGGTCCCATCACGGCGATCCACTCGCCTTTATCAACGGTAAATGAGACTTCCTTCAGTGCCGCGACCGAGTTCCCGTACTTCCTTGTCAGATGGTCGACCTCAATGAAAGCCAACTTCCTATTCTCCTTTGAGCGCTGTCGCCGGCTGAATCCTGCGCATGATCCCGACGGGGAAGAATGTCGTGATCCCCGCCAGGAGGGTGGTTGCGCCCCAGACCACCGGCAGCGTCCACCAGACCATGTCAAGGCTTACGCCAAAAAGGCGCTGGCCCACTACTGTCGCCAGCAATCCGCCCACAATAAATCCGGCAATTCCCGCCACGAACCCCAGGCTTGCACCCTCCATGACAAACAGCCGTGTGACGTCCCGATTGCTCGCGCCGAGCGCTTTCATCACTGCAATATCCTTCCGGCGTTCCAGGACGATAGCTGTCATGGTGGCCATCACGCACAGAGCAATAATGACCAGGATCAAAGCCATTAAAGAAATCAGAAGACCTCGAATCGTATGCAGGACCCTGCCCTGAGAATACACGATCTGGCGGACGGGCTGAACTCGGAATTGCGGAAAAGCCGTGGCCAGCTCATGAACTCCACGCTCGATATTGGCTGTCTGGCCCGGAATGTTCATCTGGATTACGCTGATTTTGCCTTCCAGCCCTGCAAGTTGTTGCAGATCAGCCAGCGGAACAAAAATCTGGTCGTCTTCAGACGAGCCGGTGGAGATCACTCGCGCCACCTGGAAAGTCCTGGAACCAGTCGGACCGTCCGCAGAAGCACTCTTTCGTGTAACGTCGAGCTTGACGGTATCGCCCGGCCTCAGCCGGAAACGCTGGGCAAGATGCACGCCGACGGCACACGCTCCCGAATCCAGCGGGCCATTGCCTGCGCCGGCCTCGACACTCCAGCCTGGCACAAGGCCTCTGAGAGCGGCGAAGTCGGAGCCCACGGTGACAACGTTCTCGAAGTCCGGTATTCGCGGTTCGGCCGGCACGCGTGAAATGCGCGCCGCCACGTAGAGAACCGGAATGGCCATAAGCCCGCGCAGTCCTGAACGCATAGATTCCACCCGCTCGAAGGCTGCTTCGTCTATCAGGCCCCCGAAGGATGCCTGATTCAAAGAGGCCATGCTTTTGCCACTGAGAATGACGTTGGCGCCATAGGAGCGGAATTCCTGAGTCATCTTGCGATGAACGTCGCCATAGAGGTTCAGCAGCATCGATGCGAGCGCCGCTCCCACCAGCAAAGAAATCACGGCCAGCGCTGCCTGCGGACGCCTGACCACCAGCGAACGGAACCACAGTCGCCAGAAAAGCGAACGGCGCTTGTTCGAATGTTCCACGCGTTCACTCATTCCTTAACACCGCTGCGGGTGACACTCTGAGCCCTTTCGACAAAGGAATGGCGCTTCCCGCCAGCGCTACCAGCAGAGCCAGAGTCAAGACGACGGGCAGAATCACCCAGTGAATGCCGGTTGGAACACCGAAAACGGCCAGTGATATCCGGCTGGCCATCCAGCTCCCCAACCCATATCCCACGGCGCCTCCTGCCAGCGCCACGCCGAAAGCCTCCAGAAGAAATATCGAGGCCACGCGGGCATTTGTTGCTCCCAGCGATTTGAACAGGCCGATCTCTGCCCGGCGTTCCAGGACAATGGCAAACATCATGGAAGCCACCGCCAGCGCGGCCGTGAGTAAAGCTGCGACAGCGAGCAGAGTCATCAGGAGACTGATGTTGTTGACGATTTTACCCTCGGTTGCGGCCACCCGGTAAACAGGTTTGGCTTCGGAGCCGGGAATCGCCTGCTGAATCTGATAGGCGATTGAAGTGACGTATGGCGAGCAGTACCACCGCTCGTATTCGCTGGGACTCAGTTTAGTAATGTCGGACCGGCCGAAGGCATCTTCAGGCTTGGTCAACGCGCTCACTTCCACCCGCCGCACTTTTCCTGCAAGGCCAGTGAATTGCTGGACAGCAGCCAGCGGCGCAAGAGCTTCGTCATCCACTTCGCTTCCCGTGCGAAGAATGCCACTCACTTTGAGTTTTATTGCAGACGCAGGGCCTCCGTCGCTTTGGAAGGTCAGGCTGTCGCCGCGTTTGATCCCCAGGCCATTGGCCAGTACATGGCCTACGAGGCACTCGGAGGAACCTTCAGGAGGCCAGTCACCTTGGACCTTCCAGGTGGGGCGAAGCTTCTCCAGACCCGTCTGGAAGACATCGCGGGGATTTACCCGCAAAGCATGGTTGAACCAGCTTCCGATCAAAACGATCCGATGCCCTTTCACAGTGGCAGGAGCATAGAGAAACGGAGCGAAGGCCATAATGTTGTTGCGCCAGAATATCCTCCGCAGGTTGGGCAGGCTTGACTCCGGAAGAAATGCTCCGGCTCCCGCGGGACGGTAATCCACTCCGCCTACGGCCACGGAAAGACTGTCAGCTGCAGGGGTTACGGAGATGTTGGCTCCGAAGGATCGCAGTTCGTGTGCCACCCGGTCTCCTACGCTGAGCGAAAGCGTGGCGACGGAAGTGGTGACCGCAATTCCCAGGGCGACGGCGGCGACTCCCAGCAGTTTGCGCTTACGACGGCGCGTGAGCGACCTTCCGACAATTCTGCTCAACATAGTCTCAGCGGAAATAACGAGCCGCATTGGCAAGCGCGGCCCTGGAAATAATCAGCGTGTTGTTCCGGACCAGATAATCGATGTGGATGGGATTGCAACCGCCCGCCGAGCCAATGGTTGGGGCATATATCGCCGAGCCGCAGTTACGGCATATGACATTCTGTCCCTGTTGATAGTAGCCTTGGTCGCCGCAGATCTGGCAGGCATCGAGACCGACCCGCACCGTGTCCGATGAATCGATGATGGCAATGAACCGAACTTCCGTTCCGCCAATCGAAACCTGGTAATGATGAAGCTTGTGGTCCTTTAATCGTGCAACGGAAACTTCCGCGACACTGTTTGCGATGCTCAATTGCACCGGCGGCTTGACTGCTTGCGCTACGCGCGAATACACAAACTCCGCGCTGATCAAAATGATGACAACCAGACCGACAGCGCTGGCTGCCGTCTTCCAGAAACGCTCTCGCCGCTGGCCAGCCAGGAACTTTCGGCGCTCAGGCGCCGGCATTTGCGCCAGGTCTGCTTCTGAAACCGAGCCGGACTTGATCTTCTGCGCCAGCACCATGAAGAGGCAAAGAGCTACGACTGCGATAAAGAAGAACGAGTCGCTGTTGGCGATGGGACCAATAATGGCCATCGCGCGCGGGCCCGAGGGAAGAATTCCAGCCTCGGAAAGCTCGTGGTAACCGGAAATCAGCAATTGCGCCGCAACAACCAGAAGCACCAGGCTGGTGACGCTGAAGAACTTGCGGAGGTTGACTTTGATGCTTCCCTTGAAGAACGCCACGCCAAGTCCGATCGCCAGCGCCAGGCCTATGACGGCTCCCATGAAGTTCATCAACTGCGTGGTTCGCAGAGAGACTGCGCTCAGAAAGATGGCCGTCTCAGCCCCTTCGCGGGCTACCATCAGCAGCACAAAGGCGAAAATCCCCCAGGCGCCTGCGCGGCTCGGCTGGATGGAAAGCGAAGAAACCTTGCTTTCGATTTCTTTCCGAAGACCCTTGGACGCCCGCATCATCCAAACGATGACAGAGGCCACGAAAACCGCGCCCACCATCATCATCCAGCCTTCGTAGGCATCCTCGCTGATAGCCCATCTTTGCAGGAAATACGCCGCCGCCGCGCTCACGGCGATCGCCGTCCCTACTCCCCACCAGACATATCGGGTCCAATCCTCGCGGCCGGCTTTCTTGAGATAGCTGAGGACAATCCCGACGATGAGAGCGGCTTCGACGCCCTCACGGAGCGTAATCACCATTGAGTCGAACACGCTATGTCCCTGCCCAGGGCTGTCGTTCGTTCATGCAACCCTGGCTGGATTTTTCTCGCTTTGAAATCAAGACGCGGCAGTTTGTTTGCTTCCTTCTTTGGCCTCGGACGAGCAACTGCCGCAAAGCCCGCCCAGCTCAAGCCGGGCCACACGAAGGGTAAAACCGTGGCGATCTTCGATCCGGCTCTTCAGCCTTTCAAACAACGGATCCTGAATCTCGAACACAGCACCACACCGCTGGCAGGTGAAGTGCATGTGGTCCTTGTTGGTGCGGGCTTCATAGTAATGTCCATGCCCGTTCACGTGCATCAGGTCAAGCTCGTCGATAATGCCGAGTTTCTTGAGAGACTCCAGGGCCCGGTAGACAGTCGCCAGATGGAGGCCGGGCATCTGCCGGCGGGCGCGTCGCAGCACCTCGGTAGCATCAAGATGCTTGCCCGCCTGCTGGAGGACTTCCGCAATCACCCTTCGCTGACGGGTGAGACGGAGGCCATGCTCCCGAAGCTGGATCGTCACGGAGCGGCGTTGCCTGAGGTGTTTCGCGAGGACCATATCTAGTTGCGAGGATTTCGCAAATCAGGATTATCGCAAATCTGTACTTTTATGTCAAGAATTATCTCACAGCTTGGAGGAACGATTTACGAATTTCGGCTGCTCTTTCTTGAAACATTGCTTCAACGGCGGCGGGAAGGAGTCTACTTCGGCTTGATCACTTCAGAAAACACCGTCTGTTCCTGCTGCAACAGAATCATGCTGCGTCCATCCACGCTAATCTTCTGGTTTGCCTTGCAGGTCTGGACTTGTTCACTGGCGAAGCCGCCGTGGGTGTCAAACATCCTAATCCATCCACGCCCCCAGTCCTCACCCGGCAAGACGAATTCCAGAGGCTGATCGTAGGCATTGAAAATCAGGTAGAAACTCCTGTCAACCACCTGTTCGCCGTGGGGGCCGGGCGTGGCGATGCCCTCGCCATTGAGGAACACGGCAAGCGATTTCGCAAAGCCAGCCTGCCAGTCCTGCTCCGACATTTCACGGCCGTCGGGCGTAAACCAGGCGATATCGCGTTCCCTTGATCCCCGAACCGACCGCCCCTCGAACCACCGTCGTCGGCGAAAGGCCGGGTGCTCTTTTCGGAGGACGACGAGCGCCCGGGTGAATTCGAGCAATTCCCTGTCCGCACTTTCCCAGTCGAACCAGGCAAGCTCGTTATCCTGGCAGTAGGCGTTGTTGTTGCCCATCTGGGTTCGCCCGATTTCATCACCGCCCAGCAGCATGGGAACACCTTGCGACAACAGGAGAGTCGCCAGAAAATTCCGCTTCTGCTGACCTCGCAGGGCTTTCACCTTTGGGTTGTCGGTTGGTCCCTCTACGCCGCAGTTCCAGGAGCGGTTGTCGTCGGTTCCGTCGCGATTTTCTTCGTCGTTTGCCTGGTTATGTTTCTCGTTGTAGCAAACCAGATCCTGCAGCGTGAAGCCGTCGTGCGCGGTGACAAAGTTGATGCTGGCGGTGGGCCGGCGGCCGCTCGATTCGTAGAGGTCGGAGCTGCCGGTCAGGCGGTAGGCCAACTCTGGAACGGTCTGGTCCTCACCCCGCCAGTAATCACGCGCCGTGTCGCGATACTTGCCGTTCCATTCCGTCCAGCCCGGAGGAAAGTTGCCCACCTGGTAGCCGCCTTCGCCCAAGTCCCAGGGCTCGGCAATCAACTTGACCTGTGAGATCACCGGGTCCTGGTGAATCACGTCGAAGAAAGCGCTCAGGCGATCCACTTCGTGCAACTGCCGGGCCAGCGCTGAGGCAAGATCAAAGCGGAACCCGTCCACGTGCATCTCGAGCACCCAGTACCGCAGGCTGTCCATGATCAATTGGATCGAGCGCGGGTTCCGCATGTTAAGCGAGTTTCCGCATCCCGTGTAGTCCGTATAAAGCCGTGGATTGTCATCGTCCAGGCGGTAGTAGCTGGCGTTGTCAATTCCCCGAAAGCAGAGTGTGGGACCCAGGTGATTGCCTTCCGCCGTGTGGTTGTAAACCACATCGAGGATCACCTCGATCCCGGCTCGGTGCAGAGCTCTTACCATGCTCTTGAATTCGTTCACCTGCCGCCCCAGCGCTCCCGCGCCGGCAAAACGGATGTCAGGAGCAAAATAGCCGATGGTGTTGTAACCCCAATAATTGGTCAGACCGCGCTCCGACACGCGCCGCTCGGTTACCGAATGGTGAACCGGCATCAGTTCAACCCCGGTGATTCCGAGCGAGTGGAGGTGATCAACGATGGCGGGGTGGACCAGCCCCGCGTAGGTGCCGCGCTGTTCCGCCGGAACCCCCGGGTGGCGCGCGGTGATCCCCTTTACGTGGAGCTCGTAGATAATGGATTTGTGCAACGGAATCCGCGGCGGTTTGTCATCCTCCCAATTGAAAGCGGAATCGATGACGACGCTCTTGGGCATGGCAGGAGCGCTGTCGTGTGCATCCATTTTCAGGTCTTCGTCGGGATTTCCTGCCGGATAGGCAAACATGCTGTCGTCCCATTCCAACACCCGGTCGATTGACTTGGCATAGGGATCGAGAAGCAGCTTGGCAGGATTGAAACGGTGGCCCTTGGAAGGCTCGTAAGGGCCGCTTACGCGGAAGCCGTAGCGCTGCCCGGGCCCCACTTCCGGCAGATAAACATGCCAGACCTGGTCGGTCTGCTCAGTGAGGTTGATTCGCTCGATTTCCTTGTTTCCCTTTTCTCCATCAAACAGGCATAGCTCAACGCCGGTACCGTTCTCCGAAAACAGGGCGAAGTTGGTTCCTGCACCGTCCCACGTTGCGCCCAGCGGGTAAGGCTCTCCCGGCCAGACCTTCATGCGAGCCTCCGGACTCTTATTGATTCATGTCTCGAACCAAGCGACTGCAGTGGGAATTCGAGTTCACAATGATTATCGAATGAATCGCTTGCCGAGCACAAACGCTGCTGTGGTTGGCTGATTCGGAAGCCCATGACGCACGAAAACGGGGGACGAGCAGCAAATCTTGGCAGGATCTTGCTGAAAAGTGGGATTCAATACTGAAGGGTACCGTTGAACAGCTCTCGGAACATCTATGAGCGTGTGGCCCTTTGCCCTGGGAACTGACGGCATGGATAGACATATCCGCAATGCCGAGGAATAACGCACCTGACAGGTTACTGAAAGATGTGTCGCGGGGGTTTTATGCTGCAACACACCGATTGAAAGAACTGAAGCTATGGCGACCTGAAGTCGCCGTTGGGGCTCCAGCACTGGGCTTTTCAGCAACCTGCTAAAAGAAGAAATCAACACGGCATGAGGACGAAAATGTTCCTTCCGCTCCAAGCAACTTTCACTAATATGGGATGTCGTGCTCGCTTTCAAGCTGGAGTCCTTGCGGAGTGATTTTGTAGGTTTTCTCATGCCTGGGCGGCAGATGGCCTAACTGCGTCTCGCGGACGTATTCACTCTCATTCAAGTAGCTGATGACAAGCATATTGTTATTCACAGCGAGTTTTCCGCCAAAGAGGTTCTCGGTTGTCCATTGGGAATGCAACTCTTTGCCGTCGAAAGTGTAAAGGACAGCCGTCAGGCGGCGATGGCTCATTCCCAACCTCCAGCCGTAAGTCAGAAAGCGAAAATCGCCTGCTTCTGAGGGAGGCAAAATCACGTAATGGAGGTCCGCGCGCGGCACAAAGTGGCTGATTGCAACTTCGCGGGTGTGACCGTTTTGATTTTCATAGATCACGACCACGTTGACACGCCAGATGTTGCTCCAGCCAAGAGTGTAACCGGCGCCGATCAATTCCAGGTTTTTCCAGGGCGCTACAAAGATCGAAGGGGTTCCAACTGCCGGGTATTGTAACTGTGAAAAGGCCTGCTCGAGCTCACGACGCACCTGGACGATGTTCGGCGAGCGATTGGCGATCCAGGTGGTCAGATGGCTCACAACAAGTTTCTGAATCTCATCCGTGACAGGTTTTGCATCATCAATGTCGAGTCCGTAGAGCTGTCTCCCCAGGGACTCGACTTTCTCTGCCAGGCCAGCCGGTTTTCTCGGTCCTTTTTTCTTGCGCGCCTGTGCCGTCCCGGTGCCGATGGCGATGGCGGCAATCATCAGGCCCGCCAGGATTCCAGCCGATCGAATGTTTCGTGATTGACTTTGTTGTTCCGCCACTTTATTTTGGCCTCCCTGCCGCTCGTCCTGTGGAATGGAATCGAATCTTACCTTGTGCTTAGATGCAAAGGATCCGGGTTTACACAATCTTCTTCAATGCTCTAACGATCTCCTCATCCTGGTCCTCAAACACCGTGCGAAGGTCCAGCAATAGGCGGCCGCGTTCCACGCGCGCAATGATGGGCGGCTTATTCTGCCGGAGCGCAGATTCAATTTCCTGCGCGCTCAGCTTGCGATGATGAACCGCAATCAGTCTGGAGGGTAGCGACCGCGCCGGTGTTGAGCCGCCGCCAATCACCGATTCGCCTTCCTCAACTCGGGCAGAAATGAAGGGCATTTCCGCCAGTTTCTCGGCAAGAGAGACCGCGCGCGCCGCAAGCTCCCTGATCGGCAGCCGGATCATGCGCAGCGCCGGAACGGCATCCATCTCCCCATCAAGATAGAACCGGATTGTCGCTTCGAGTGCCGCGATGGTCAGCTTGTCTACGCGCAGCGCACGGAACAGCGGATTCCTGCGGATGCGTTCCAGGAGTTCCTTCTTGCCGGTAATCAAGCCGGCCTGCGGACCGCCCAGCAGTTTGTCTCCGCTGAAAGTCACCACGTCCGCGCCTTCTTTCAGGCTTGTTCCGACTGGTGGTTCGTCCTGAATACCAAAGGCACCGAGATCAGCCATACAGCCGCTGCCCAGGTCTTCGATCAGGGGCAGGTAATGCTGGTGCGCCAGCCCCGCCAGTTCCGTGAGGGAGACCCTTTCGGTGAATCCCACAATGCGAAAGTTGCTGGGGTGAACCCGCAGCAGCGCCTTCGTGTTGTCGTTGATCGCGTCGGCGTAATCGGCCAGCCGTGTCCGGTTGGTAGTGCCCACTTCCTTCAGAATGGCGCCGCTTTTGGCACAGATGTCGGGAATGCGGAAGGAACCTCCGATCTCAACAAGTTCTCCCCGCGAGACGACGATTTCGCCACCCTCGGCAAGCGTATTCAATGTGAGAAACACGGCCGCGGCGTTGTTATTCACCACCAGAGTCCGCTCCGCGCCCACCAGTTCCGCAAGCAGGCTGTCCGTATGCGTGTCGCGCTTTCCTCGCCGTCCTTTTTCAAGATCGTATTCGAGGTTTGAATAGCTGCCGGCGATTTCGGCCAGGTGCTCCAGGGCCTGGCGAGCGATAGGCGCGCGACCCAGGTTGGTGTGGAGAATCACTCCGGTGGCGTTGATGACGGGTTGGAGCGAATATCCTGCCAGCTCTCTGGCGGCCGAGACGATCTCTTCCTCCACTTTCATGGGCGAGAAGGTCGTGGTGGTTTCGTTCATAATTCCTTCCCGCAAGTCTCGCAGGACGGTCCGGGCGGCATGGACAACAACCCGGTGGCCCAGCTCGGCTTCGAGATGGTGGAGAGCCCTGCTGCTCAGCAATTCATCGATGGACGGAATCCGGCGCAGCAATTCTTTCACAGCATTCGCATCACCCTTTGTTCCCATTAATGGTGCTCCCGGGCCCGCTGGCAAGACCGCAAGGCTCATTGAAACAATGCATGGACATTTCAACACATAAGAGGAAGGGGGGTCAACCTGTGCAGCCTTGGAGACGGCCCTGGCGAGGTTTTCACCACGAGGACCCTTTGTTTTGGTGCATCCCGCCCGGCGGGGTTATAATGGCGTATCTGGCTCTCCCGATGTTAAATCCAAGCCGCAAATCTCAGGAACTTTCATGAAACCAATCACTCGTGCATTGCTTAGCGTCAGCGACAAAACCGGAATCGTCGACTTCGCTGCCGGACTCGAAAAACTGGGTGTCGAAATTGTCTCAACAGGCGGCACCGCAAAGCTGCTCCGCGAGAAAGGTGTCAAGGTTCGCGATGTTTCAGAGTTGACCGGCTTTCCGGAGATGCTTGACGGACGCGTCAAAACGCTGCACCCCAAGGTCCACGGCGGCATCCTGGCCATTCGGTCGAACCCAGGCCATGTGGCAGCATTGAAAGAACATCGGATCAGCACGATTGACCTTGTCGCCGTCAACCTCTATCCCTTCGAAAAAACGGCTGCCAGGCCGGGCGTGGAATTCGCGGAGTTGATCGAAAACATCGATATCGGGGGCCCCACGATGATCCGATCGGCCGCCAAGAATTTTGAAGATGTCACCGTTGTCGTTGACCCGGCGGACTATAGAAGCGTCCTTGAGGAAGCCGGCAAGAACGGAGGGCTTGAGCGCGAAACTCGTCTGCGCCTGGCGCGCAAGGCATTTGCCACCACCGCGGCCTATGACGGTTTCATTTCCACCACCCTGCAGCAGCGCGCGGTACCGGGTTTGCCAACATATCTCCATCTGAATTTCCAGAAGGCCATGGACCTGCGCTACGGCGAAAACCCTCACCAGAGCGCGGCCCTCTATCGTGACAACGCTGCCGCCGGCCGAGGACTTGCCAACGCTCCCCAACTCCACGGCAAGGAACTTTCCTACAACAATCTGGTGGATCTGGAAGCGGCATGGCGTGTTGCTCAGGAGTTCACTGAGCCGGTGACAGCCATCATCAAGCATACCAATCCCTGTGGCATTGCCATCGGCAAGACGCTGGTGGAAAGTTACCGAAAGGCGCTTTCCGCTGATCCGGTTTCGTCCTTCGGGTCGGTGATCGCGGTGAACCGGAAACTCGATCTGGCGACGGCCGAAGAAATGGCCGGGTTATTTGTTGAAGCCGTCATCGCACCGGGATTTGAGGTCGACGCCCTCGAGCGGCTGAAAGCCAGGAAAAACCTGCGCCTGATCGACATGTCGGCGGTGTCGGGTGACGAATATGGTCTGCAACTGAAGAGTGTGGGCGGCGGGTTGCTGGTCCAGACTCCGGACACCATGGGAGCCAGGCCTGAGGATTGGAAATGCGCCACCAGACGCAAGCCTACGGAAGAAGAGATGCGCGCGCTGGTGTTCGCCTGGCGAGTGGTGAAGCATGTCAAGTCCAACGCGATTGTTTTCGGGCGTGAAGGCATGATCGTGGGAGTCGGCGCCGGCCAGATGAGCCGTGTGGATTCCGTCAAGCTGGCGGCCATCAAAGCCTGCGACCTCAAGCATGATCTGAAAGGCACGGTTGTGGCTTCCGATGCTTTCTTCCCCTTCCCGGACGGAGTGGAAGAAGCCGGCAAAGACGGTGCCACAGCCGTGGTCCAGCCGGGCGGCTCGGTTCGCGATCATGAAGTGGTTGACGCCGCTGATCGCCTGGGAATGGCCATGATGATGACCGGCATCCGGCACTTCCGCCACTAATTCCCCGCAACAGCGATATGTATCCGCGGTCGGCGTTCAGCCTGTCGGCCCAAAGTTCCTGTGGTATACGGTCTGAAGTGTCCACCGGGCGCTGCCCGTGGCATTCACAAACCGGACTTACCCTTTGTTGGCGTAGTAGCCCTGGCGGGCAATGATCCGGTATTTGATCTTCTTGCCCTTCTTGTTGGTGATGATGAGCGGATTCCCCTGGTTGTCGACCAGCTTCACTTCCAGCTTGTGGTATTTCCCGTCCTTGGCATCATTTGTGGGAACAAAGCCGAGGCTGTACTCACGCCGCAGCTGCCCGGCAATCTGCTGATAGATGTCCGGCACAGCGCCTTCAAATCGCGGGAAATAAGCCTGCCCGCCGGAAAACCTGCAAATCGAGTTCAGGCCATTCTTCGCCTGCAGTGTGTCGATGGTATCGCCATACCGAATCGAGACCCACTCCAGGATGCTGACCGCATAGATTGGAGTGTTCGAACCCTTGGCGATCTTCAGCATCTTGCCATAGGTCAGCTTGCTCATGCTGTCATATCCTGTGCAGATCGCCAGAATTGCCTTGCGTCCCCCGACATTCCTCATCCGATTGATGCAGAAATCCAGGGCATCGTAAAGGTTGCTTTCGCTGAAGCCTGGCATCGTCAACGAGTCCAGCGCCGACCGGACCTTGAAGCGGTCATGCGTGAAATCCATCAGAATGTGCGGTCGCATGTCGAACTCAACCACCGCCACCCAGTCATGGGGCTGCATGAAATTAAGGAACTGGTAGGCATCCTCCAGAGCGAGGTAGAGATAACCCCACCATCTGTTGCTGAACTGGATCAGCATGGTCACCGTGATGGGAGCTTCTGCCGTGGAAAAGTTGGTGACCGTTTGCGGGACTCCATCGTCCAGCACCTTGAAATTAACTTTCTGCAGGCCGGTGATGGGATCGCCGTCCTGGTCCGTCACGAGCACGTCGAGGTTCACCAGGTTCGATTGGGTTGACAGAGTGTAGACCTGATTGGGATTGATCTTCTCCGGCTGCTTTTCCTTGGGCGCTTGCTGCTGAGTTTCCTGAGGAACTTTCTCCGGCTGCTCGGAAGGCTGATTGACAGGCTGTTGTATTTGAGGCTTTGCGGACTTCTTTGGCGCATAAACAGTCTCGCCCGGATTCGGACTGGGCCCCGGCCCCTGATCCTGTTGCGCTCGGGCAGTCCCGCTGGTCCCGAGAATCCACAAGCCGATGCCGACACAAACCACCACTAAGCCCCAGACAACCTTGCTCTTCGTGATTCTCATAGCAGGCTTTTTCCTCTTTCAATATGATGCCATCCTCGTGCACAGCGGTCAACCTAAGGCTCAAAGTCAAGGAGTACCCTATCATCAAGCACATTTGGACCCGTTCGATGGTGCTGTGGTCGGGCGGCTGGGGCCTGCTGCTGCCGGCCCTGTTCTATTACGCCATCGACGTGCTCAGCTGCCGGCGCGGGGCGTTTTTCTTTATTGTCTTTGGCGTGAACGCCATCGTCGCCTACATTGCTCCGGACATCATCCCCTTCAGGGCTGTCAGCCACACCCTCTTCGCCGGCCCTGCAACGCACTTGGCGATCTTCGGCAATTTCCTCTTCGCCGTCGGCGCGCTGGGCATCTTGTGGCTCGGGCTCTATCACATGTTCGGCAAAAAGACCTTCGTGCGGATCTAGCAAAGCCCTGTAGCGGCGCTCTATGAGCGCCGGGTTTTCCCTGAAGAAACGTAGTTGAGTGGCGACATGATCCAGCCGACCGCATGCATCGCAAACGCCGCGACCTGCGCGAAGGACAGTGATTAATTTTTCGCTGTCTGCTCACATCAGGCAGCAAATCGAATATA
>JBJKQK010000007.1:0-22929 GCA_046705285.1 Terriglobia bacterium | reverse complement strand
GCTTCAAATCGCGCGCGGCGTCGCTGGTGATCACGGAGGTGACCGTCTGCCCACCCACATCGAGCGAAACCTTAGTCAATAAACCCACGGTCTTGAGCCCCACAATGCGCCCCACCACCTGGTTGCGGCCGCTGATGAACTCCTCGAGGCCGGTGCCGGAAGAACGTTTGAGTTTGGACGGCCTCTCCCGGCGGGGCGCCGGTGACCGCCGCCCCTGCTGGAAGAGCAGGCGGTCAATTTCAGCCTGGGCGATGCGATAGTGCCCGCCCACGGTCTTGACCGTGCGCACTTTGCCGCGATAGATCCATTGCTTCAGCGTGGGATAGCTGACTCCGAGGCGCTCGGCCGCCTCGCGCACCCCTAACAAGTCCCTCGATTGCCCCATACGTCTTAATATGACTTTAGGCGGATAATATAGATGATTTTATGCTGTTGGTCAAGGAAAGCGTTCCCCGAGCTTTCGCCCGGGGCTAAAATCTTCCACCCCTACCGGGGCTCTTGAAGGCTGGGCGTGCCGGCGTGTTTAGTCCGCCGGCCAGTGACTGCGTAATCCTGCCTCTAGATTCAAAAGGGGCGGTGGGGACACCGCCCCTGCAGAGTGTGATGCCACTATCCCGGGCCGTTCGGGTAGGCCGGAAGGTCCGGCGGGCGGGGCGGCAGCTTCTTCGGGTGCTCCTGGATTTCCTTCATCAGCACCTGGATGGCTTTGGTGAGCTGCGGGTCTTCTCCCTTCACCACCTGATCGGGCCGGTTGTCCACCACGATATCCGGCTGGACGCCGTGGTTCTCGATAATCCAGTGGCTATCCAGCCCATAGAGGGCGAACTCCGGCCGCGTAAAGTATCCGCCGTCCACCTCCGGGATGTAGCCGCGAATGCCGCGCACGCCGCCCCAGGTGCGCTCGCCGATGACGGGCCCCAGCTTGTACTTCTTGAAAAAGTAAGTAAAGAAGTCGCCGTCCGAAGCCGCGTCGCGGTTGGTGACGCAGGCCATGTAACCGTAGAAGGTGTTTTCCGGAATCGTATCGCTCTTGAAGTTCCGGGCGGCCATCATGCCTACCAGGATGCGCCGCAGGTGTTCCAGGATGATCTGGTCCACAAATCCGCCGCCGTTGTAGCGGACGTCGAAGATGATGCCTTCCTTGCGGATCTGGGGGAAATACTGCTTGATGAATTCGTTCAAGCCCGCGGCTTCCATATCCGGCAGGTAAACGTACCCGATCTTGCCGTGGCTCGCGGCGTCCACCTTTTCGCGGTTCGTCTCAATCCAGTTGAGCTCGCGCAGGTTCAGCTCGCTGCGGATCGGCTTGACTGTGACGTCCCAGGCGCCTTCGGTTGTGGGTTTGCTGTTGACGGTCAAGGTGGTGTCCTGATCCGCCGTGTTCATGAAGAGCTTGTAGGGATTCGTGGGAACCCGCAGGGGCTTGCCATTCACGGCCAGCAGATAGTCTCCCTGCTGCACCTTGACTCCCGGCTCGGTGAGCGGAGAGCGCACGGAAGAGTCCCAGTTCTCGCCCGGATAGATCTTCTTGAAGCGATAGAGGCCATGCTCGGCGTCCACGCCGAAATCCACGCCCAGCAGGCCCACGTCGACGGGATGAAGATCGGGGAAGTCGCCGCCGCCCACGTAGGTGTGCGAATTCGCCAGATCGCCGATCATCTCACCGATGATGTAGTTCAGGTCGTAGCGGTCGGCGACGTAAGGCAGCAACACAGCGTACTTTTCGCGCTCTTTCTCCCAGTTGACGCCGTTCATTGACTTCTCGTAGAAGTAGTCGCGCTCCTGCCGCCAGACGTCGTTGAAGATCTCCTTCCACTCTTTGGGCGGGTCCACGTCCATGCGCATACCAGCGAGATCGAGCGCGCCTTCACCCACCTTGTCCGGACCGTCTTCCGGGGGCTTGGCGTCAACGATGCCGTAAACGTGGTTGCTTCCTCCCTCCTCCTCGAAATCACCGGCTCCCGGCACGGGGGCTTTGGGAGCGGAATAGAGAAGCTTCTTGCCGTCAAAAGAGAGCGCGTAATTGTCAGCGCCGGCAATCAGCACGCTGTCTTTGCGCTTGGTCATGTCAAAAACATGGATGGCAGGACCGGCGCCCGGCAGCGGGCCGGAAAGTCCCAGCACCGGCATGGAAACGTAGAAGACATCGTCCTTGTTGGCGCCGACGTTTTGAAGGTTGCCGGCCGGGATGGGCAGCGCCACCACGCGGCCCTGGATGCCTTCCAGATCGATGCGAAAGTTCTTAAGGGCGGTTTCTTTCTTTTCGGTCTTGGGTTTTGCTTTCTCTTTCTCCTCCGGCTTTTGGATCTTGACTTCGTCGCTTTCGGGCGCGAAGGGAGAAGGCAGGTCGGAGCGCAGCGTCGCCACGTAAACGCCCGTCGCTTTGGGATTGGAGAATTCCGTATCGTAAACGCCCAGAACCTCGTTGTAGGTGCGGTTGGAAAGGAAGTAGAGGTATTTGCCGCCGGGATCGAAGACCGGGTTCCAACTGTTGGTGAAGCTGGTGGTGACGGGAGTGATCTTCCCGTCTTTGAGCGAGTAGAGGTAGAGAACGTCATTCTGGTTGTCAGCAGCTTTTGCGTACGCCACCCACTGGCTGTCCGGTGACCACGCATAGTCACTGAGATCGGCGTACTTGCCCTGGTCGACGAGGACCGGCTTCTTGGTTTTGATGTCCACGTAGAAAAGCCGCAGGTCTTTGTCCGCGTAAAGCAGCTTTTTGCTGTCCGGAGACCAGACGGGAGGCAGCAGAAAGACCTTATTCGTGGTGGTGATTTGGATGCCCTTGCCGGTTTCACCCTGAGAACGGATGTAGAGCTGGTTTTCTCCCGTGCGATCGGAAACGTAAGCGATCCAGCGGCCGTCCGGCGACCAGGTAGCGTACCTTTCTTGCGCTCCCGAGGTTTGTGTCAAGTCGCGGATGCTGCCTTTCTTGGCCGGCACCGTGAAGATGTCGCCGCGCGCCGTAAAGACCGCGCGCTTGGCGTCTGGGGCCAGATCGAAGCTCGAGATCAGCTTGCTGGCGTTCACCCAGTGCTCGCGGATTTGGTCACGGTCGCCGGGCAGGTAAACGGTGAGCTTTTTGGTTTTGTGGCTTTTCAGGTCAAATCGGTAAAGGTAGCCGCCGTTCTCAAAGATGATGGCGTCCGGCCCCAGGCTCGGCCAGTTGACGTCGTATACCGTGAAATGGGTGAGCTGCTCGATTTTCTTGGAGCGCAGATTGTAGCTGTAAAGGTTCATGCGCTTGGAAGGGTCACGATCGGAAGTGAAATAGATCGTGTCGCCGTGCCACATGGGAAAGGTGTCGGTGCCGAGATAATGCGTGAGCTGCTGGATGGTGTTGTCCTTCAAGTTGTAGAGCCAGAGGTCCTGGGCCATGCCGCCCGTGTAGCGCTTCCAGGTGCGGAAGTTGCGGAAGATGCGGTTGTAAACGATTTGGGTTCCGTCGGGCGAGAAAGTCGTCAGGCCGCCTTTGGGCAGAGGGAACTTTTCTGGAAGGCCGCCGTTAATGCTCACGCTATAGAGCTGCCCGAACCAGGTGTTGAAAGTGGACCGCCGGGAGAGAAACAGGATGCGTTTGCTGTCAGGAAACCAGGTGATCACCTCGTTGTTGGGGCCCATGCGTTCCGGAACATGCGCGGCGTCCGGCAAGTAGGTAAGCTGGCGGGGCTGCCCGCCTTCGCTCGGCATCACGTAGACGTTGAAATTGCCGTCGTATTGCGCCGTGAAGGCAATCCACTTGCCGTCCGGAGAAAATTTGGGGAACAATTCCAGCCCCGGACTGCTGGTGATCCGGTGGGCCACGCCCCCGGAACTCTGCACCAGCCACAAATCGCCGGCATAGCTGAAGACAACCTTGTTCTTATAGATGTCAGGAAAACGCATCAGACGGCCTTCGGGCATCTGCTGTCCCAGGCAAACTGAAGCGAATCCAAGCAGTGCGATAGCAGCGAACGCGCGTGTGAAACGCATCAGAAACCCTCCGCATCATGAACATTCCGTGACTACACCTGATGGCCTGCCTCCGAAAAGCAGGGATAGCCATTTTAATCCGTTGTGGCACCAAAGGGAGCAATTAGATGCAAGATGGCAAACAAACAGATTTTTCGAAAAAAGCAGGCCGCCGAGCAGCAACGCAGGCGGCAAGCCGGAGCCGGGAGTTGCACGAGAAGACGGAAGCCCCCGAGTTGCGCCGGGGGTATGCATACGGCCGTCAAGGCTTTGATCGGCAACGCCGACGTAATTGGTGAGCGGTGCAGTGCGCAGGAGCTTGCAGGAAAGGAATCGGGGATTTCGCAGACTATGGGCATGAATCAAGTTCGCTGCTGCCGTTCCGCAGCCCGGCTGCTGGAAGTGGAAGTGCGCGGGCCCCAGATTTTCCAGATAGAGGGAATGTTGAAAAGGAGATTCACTGCGCCGTCGAGAATTACTCCTGCCACTGCTGCGAGGACCAGCCGGACGCCTTGTGAGGCGAGGAAAAGCGTCAGTCCGACATTCAGGATCGCGCCCGGCAGGCAGACTTTCTGATAGAGCCAAAGGCGGGATTCCCTGGCTGTCTTTGCGGAGGTGGCCCGGAGGCGGCGAGCGAACGTTACGTCCTGGTTCCACAGGAAGTTCCACAACAAGGCGGCTTCGACGGCTACGGGCACGACCCAGAAGGCCTTGGCTCCAGCGTTCCCGGCCATCCAATGGATCAGGCTGACATTCAGGGCAGCTCCCGTGAGACCGACGAGACTGTACACAAGCCAGGCGCGCAACTGCCCGGTGGAAACCGACAGGCGGACAAGGTGAGCGAGATACTCGGTGTACTGGCGGGCACCCAGCTTGGAACTGCCGCGCGTTCTTTCTTCAAATTGATAGGGAACCTCCACGACGTGCTCGATCCGTCCTTTGGCGAGGACTTCGAGAAGGATCTTGTAACCCAGGGGCGAGAGATCGGCGCCGGCAATCGCGTCAGCCCGGACCATAAACATGCCGGACATGGGATCACTGACCGAAGAAAGCTTTAACGGCAGGACGGAGGCGGCCAGGTGGGTGGCGCCACTGGAAATCACGCGGCGGCTGAATTCCCAATCGGAAGTTCCACCGCCTGCAATGTAGCGGCTGGCCACGGCCAGATCAGCGTCTGACTGGCGCAGGGCGGCCGCCAGCTCGTTCAGGATTTCCGGCGGATGCTGAAGGTCAGCGTCGATGACGCCCAGCAGATCACCCTCGGCAAGCTTCCAGCCATCAACCACGGCTGTCGCCAGTCCCAGGCGTCCGGAACGGCGAAGCACCCGCACGTGGAATTCGCCGCTGAGTTCCTCGGCGAGTTCGGCGGTTCCGTCGCCGCTGTTATCATCCACGATGATCAATTCGTATTGTTCACCAGCCTGCGCCAGAGCCGTGCCCGAGCGGCGAATGACTTCCTGAATTGACTCCGCTTCCTTATAAGTTGGAATCACGATGGAAATCATAGGGCTGTCGAATTCCCTCTGCAGACGGGACTTGAAATCGCACCTGAAAATAGCACGCCTGCACGGCACCGTCAATGCATGACAGATTTTCCTTTACAAAGGCTTCGGCGGCGGCCGGCTTCGTGCACGGAACCACCCGACTTGCAGCGGTCTGGCGTATCGAATAGACTGACCAGGTATGTCCAGTTCACCTCGCGGCAATGTCGCCGAAAAAGTTGAGACGGGGAAAGAATTCCTGCCGGCTTTTCACATCATGACCAAGCCGATGGGACCCATCTGCAATCTGGATTGCCGCTACTGCTTCTATCTCGAAAAAGAAAATCTCTACCCTGACAAATCGAGCTGGGCAATGCCCGAAGACGTACTCGAGACCTACGTCAGGGACTACATTCAGGCGCAGAACGTGCCGCAGATCTCATTTGCCTGGCAGGGAGGCGAGCCGACGCTGCTGGGGGTGGAATATTTCCAGAAAGTTGTCGAACTTCAGAAAAAGTACGCCGACGGAAAGCGAATCGAGAATGCGTTTCAGACCAACGGCGTTCTGCTGGACGACCGATGGGGCGAGTTCCTTGCCGCGAACAAATTCCTGATAGGACTTTCGATCGACGGACCGCAAAAACTCCACGATCACTACCGCGTCGACAAGGGAGGCCAGCCGACCTTTAAGCGCGTGATGCGCGGCCTTGACTACCTGAAAAAGCACGGGGTGGAATTCAATACCCTCACGGTTGTCCAGCGCCACAATTCCCGGCATCCGCTGGAGGTCTATCGCTTTCTGCGGGAACACGGAAGCGGATTCATGCAGTTTATTCCGATCGTCGAAAGGATCGCCAAGGCGCCGAATCCTGAAGGGCTGGTTTTGATTGCTCCTGCGTCAGCGGAACCTGCAAACGTTTCCGAGTGGTCTGTGGAACCGCTGCAGTACGGGAAATTTCTGTGTGCGATATTCGACGAATGGGTTCGTAACGATGTGGGGCGCTGCTATGTTCAGATTTTCGATGTGGCGCTTGAAAGCTGGGCGGGCTATCCTCCCAGCCTGTGTGTCTTTCGCGAGACCTGCGGAGCCGCCATGGCCATGGAGCATAACGGCGATCTCTATTCCTGCGACCATTTCGTTTACCCGGAAAATAAACTGGGCAACATCATGGAAAGCCCGATCAGCACGCTTGTCAATTCCCCCCAGCAACGCAAGTTCGGCATGGACAAGCACGATACGCTTCCGCGCTATTGCCGGGAATGCGACGTGCGCTTTGCCTGCAACGGCGAATGTCCCAAACACAGGTTTATCCGGACACCCGACGGGGAGGAGGGCCTTAATTATCTCTGCGCCGGGTACAAATTGTTTTTCCATCATATCGATCCGTACATGAGGTTCATGGCTGGGGAACTCGCGCAGCAAAGGGCGCCGGCTAACGTGATGAATTGGGTGCGGATGAGGGACCTGGGAGCAGCAGGTAATAGCCGGCCCGGAAGAAACGATCCGTGCCCTTGCGGCAGCGGCAAGAAGTACAAGAAATGTTGCGGATCGTCCGGCGCAGCCGCCTGATATTCCGAGCCGGATGTCAAAACAAAGAGCCAGGGTTGAATGACAGTTTGACCTAACGGCAAGTTCTTTAGAGCGGGGAGGGCCGGGACAGTTTGAGGGGCGCCAACCGTGGCTTTTGTCTGACCATGAACAACATAAGACCTTCGCGAATGGTTTATCCTTGAAGCCCGTTTTCTTGAACAAATGTCATGCAGGCCGCAGATCCAGGGCGCCGGCGCTTGCATGCAAACGGGACTTTCTGTAAAATCCTTCTCTGCACGGAGGCTGTCGTCGGGTATCCGTGGCGTGGCGCGCCGCGCCGAAGATGGCAGAATCTGTCCACGTGAGTTTTTTTTTGAAACCTGTTGGACTTGAAGTGCATCGAAGAAATTTAATGGCTCATTAACTGGGGCTTCACTCAATAAATTCGCCGGTGGTTTTGGGCAAGCAAGACATTCTTGTTGCAAGGGCGTTTCTTCCGCTGAGCAACAAGCAATTTGCCTGACCACACAGATGAAGGATAGAACCTCTGCAGCAAGTGCCTCTCCTCCTGCCGGAGACCTGCACGATGGTCCTGTTTCCGCCGAGTTTTTGTGATCATTTGCAACGGCGTTCTGGCTAGAAGATGCTAAAAAACTCTATTTTTTCCCCGGCCTCACCGCAGGCTCAATCCATTACGCACCTGTCGATCTTTGTAGGGATCGTGATGGTGGCGATCCTGATCCTGATCAGTGTTCTGGTTCTGTATGCGGTCGTGCGCTTCCGGTGGCGGCCAGGCGCTCCTGAACCCCGGCAGGTGTTTGGAAACTCTCGCCTGGAGAAAGCCTGGACCATTGGTCCTTTGCTGACAGTAACCGTCATTTTTATCTTCACGATTCGAACCATGCACCGTTCAGATCCATCTCCCTCACCCGGTGAAAAACCAAATCTTGTGATCATTGGACACCAATGGTGGTGGGAAGCTCGGTATCCCAATTCCGGTGTAGTCACGGCCAACGAAATCCACATACCGGTGGGCAAGGACTGGCTGGTTCTACTGAAATCGGACGACGTGATTCACGACTGGTGGGTGCCGGATCTGGGGCGGAAAATGGATGCCATTCCAGGCCATCCTAACGAGTTCTGGATCCAGTCGGACAAGCCGGGCACTTTCCTCGGGACCTGTGCCGAGTACTGTGGGGCGGAGCATGCCTGGATGCGGATTCGCGTGATTGCACAGCCCGAAGCCGAATTCAAAGCATGGGAACAGCATCAGCTCGAAGTTCCCGCCAAGCCAACCGCAGGAGCAGCATTGGCAGGGAGGAAGCTTTTCGATAGTTTCACCTGCAGCGACTGTCATACGGTTGCCGGCACGGACGCGAATGCAGATATCGGTCCCGATCTCACTCACGTGGCAAGCCGTGAGACACTTGCGGCTGGGCGCCTGATCAACACTCCGGAAAACCTTGCAAAGTGGATATCAGACCCCCAGGCCTATAAGCCGGGCGCCCATATGCCGGATTTCGATTTCACCCAGTCGCAGGTCAAGGATCTGGTGGCATATCTGGAGACATTGAAATGAGTGACATTCCTTTTCCCGGAGCTGGTGAAGCGCTTCCGCTGGCAGTCCCACAGGAAGAGTCTGCGGGGCTGCTGGGCTGGATTTCCTCCGTCGATCACAAGAAGATCGGAATTATGTACCTGCTGGCGGCACTTGTTTTCTTCGGCGCGGGTGGTACCGAGGCCCTGCTGATGAGAATTCAACTGGCGCGGCCGGTGAATTCCTTTCTTTCTCCACAGCTTTTCGACCAGATCTTCACCATGCACGGCACCACGATGATTTTCTTCGTCGCGATGCCGGTTCTGACGGGATTGGCCAACTATCTGATTCCGCTGATGATCGGAGCAAGCGACGTCGCCTTTCCGCGGCTCAACGCTCTCAGCCTTTGGCTGCTGATATCGGGCGGCCTGCTGCTGTACTTCAGTTTTGTCGCGGGCGGGGCTCCGGCGGCGGGATGGTTCAACTACGCTCCGCTGAGTGAGAAGGCCTATTCAACGACCAACGGAGTGGATTACTACTCTCTGGGTTTGCTGATTGCGGGCATTGGCTCAGTCATTGCAGCGATCAACCTGATTGTCACCATCATCAAGTATCGGGCGCCCGGCCTCAGCATCCGCCGTCTTCCTTTGTTCGTCTGGATGGTTCTGGTCACGCAGTTTCTGATTATCCTGGCGCTACCGGCCCTGAACGCTTCGCTGGTGATGATCCTGATTGACCGGCGGTTGAGCGGAAACTTCTTTCAGCCGACATCCGGCGGATCGGCCATTCTGTGGCAACACTACTTCTGGGCCTTCGGGCATCCAGAAGTCTATATCGTGATCCTGCCTGCCTTCGGAATCATTTCGGAAGTGATTCCCGTCTTTTCGCGAAAACCGATTTACGGGTATGAATACGTCGCGGCCTCGACGGTAGCTATCGGGGTTCTCAGTTTTCTCGTGTGGGCGCACCACATGTTTGCCGTGGGACTTGGCCATTCCATTGACACGATGTTCGCCATCAGCAGCATGCTGATTGCCGTGCCGACCGGGGTGAAGATTTTCAACTGGATCGCCACCATGTGGAACGGTTCGATCCGCTTTACGACTTCCATGCTTTATGCCACCGCTTTTCTGGTGGTGTTTACCATTGGCGGCCTGAGCGGCGTTTCCCTCGCCGTCTTTCCTATTGATTGGCAGGTCACCGACACATATTACCTGGTGGCTCATCTCCACTACGTTCTCTTCGGCGGCACAGTTTTCGGAGTTTTTGCCGGCATTTATTACTGGTTTCCCAAAATGACCGGCCGCATGCTCAATGAAAAGCTTGGCAAGTGGAATTTCTGGACGATGCTGATCGGTTTCAACATGACGTTCTTCGTGATGCATTTTCTGGGGTTGATGGGCATGACGCGCCGAGTCTATACCTATCCCAATCTGCCCGGTTGGGGAACGCTGAACATGATTTCGACCATCGGTGCCGTGATCATGGGCATTTCATCTCTGATCTTTATCTGGAATCTGTTCGTGAGCCATCGCGAAGGTGAACCGGCAGGGGACAATCCCTGGGGTGCGTGGTCGCTCGAATGGGCGACGACTTCGCCGCCACCCGCTCACAACTTTGACCGCATTCCACCCATCCGCAGTCGCAGGCCGCTGTGGGACCTTGCGCACCCTGAAAATCCGGACTGGAAAAATGGACACTGAAGCTCAAACACTCGTCGAAACCTGGGACAACAACAAGCTTGCAATGTTGTTGTTTCTGCTCTCGGAAGGAACGTTCTTCGCCTTCCTGATCATTGCCTACGTCTACTATCACAGCGTCTCGAATACTGGAGTGATGGCGGCGAAAGTTCTCGATCCGCTGAAGACCGGCATCTACACCATTTTTCTGCTTTCAAGTAGTTTCACCGTGTGGCAGTCTGAGAGGAGCCTGCGACGGGAAAACCAGCGGGCGTTTCGGGGCTGGCTCATCGTGACGATCATTCTTGGGGCCGTGTTCCTCTTCGGCCAGGGGAGCGAGTATGTGCATCTGTATGGCGAAGACGTCACCATCAGCCGCAACATTTTCGGCACATCGTTTTTCACGCTAACCGGCTTTCACGGCCTGCATGTCTTGCTGGGCCTCATCGCCCTCAGTGTGATTCTTGTGCTGGCGCTCAAAGGAGACTTCGCAGAAAAACATTCCTCGGCAGTGGAGACGGTTGCTCTGTACTGGCACTTTGTTGACTGGGTTTGGGTGGTGATTTTCTCGGTGATTTATCTTTGGACGGTTTTCTAAGGTGCGCCTATGACAATGTCACATTTTATGCTTACAGCATGGGATTGGGAACCGTCGATCATCGTGGGTTGCATCGGCCTGCTTGTTGCCTATGCATGGGCGGCGCGGTTCAAGTTCACAAAGCGGGCCTGGGTGTATCTGGCGGGCGTCATTATCCTTTTCCTGGCGCTCGTGTCCCCGCTCGATACGCTTTCGGATATCTATTTGTTCAGCGCGCACATGATCCAGCATATGCTGCTTATCCTCCTGGTGCCGCCGATGCTCCTGCTGGGCATCCGGAGGGACATGGCGGAAAAAGCCATGCGCTATCCGTGGGTGCGCCGCGCCGAGGCGTTTCTGAGCAAGCCGCTTTTAGCGTGGTCTGCCGGCGTAGGGGTCTTGTGGCTGTGGCACTGGCCTCCTCTTTACAATGCCGCCTTGGCGAATGAGCAGATTCATATTATGGAGCATCTCTGCTTTCTGGTTGGCTCCACGATCTTCTGGTGGCCGGTGATTTCACCCATCGAGGAACTTCGGCTGGAGCCGCTCACGGCGGTTGTCTACACATTCGGCGCTTGTTCGGCGCATACTGTGCTGGGGATTATCCTGACTTTCGCACCGGTGGGGCACTATCCGGCGTACATGAATCCGCCTGACCCGTACGGAATTTTAGGGGTCATTCGCAACAAGTGGGGATTATCACCTCAGGAAGATCAGCAGTGGGGCGGGTTGATCATGTGGGTTCCGGCCTGTTTTGTTTATCTCTCGTTCATTCTCGCGACGCTGGCGAGGTGGTACCGCCTTCCGGAGCGCGAGGTCACTGTCGCGGTCCCTCCGGCCGTGGCATCGGTACAACAGGGTGGAAGAATTTGACGTGCGCGGCCGCTGCCGCTTGAAGGTCTGATATGGATTCGCCAAGCATGAATGGAATGAGCAATTCCGAGAACTCGAACGGCTCTGAAGCGTCGCTTGGCGCTTGGAGCAAGCCTCAAGGCGTGCATATCCCCGAGCCGACTTACATGCCTGCCGTCCTGGCACTCGGTATCGTGTGTATGCTTTGGGGAATCGTAACAACCTACCTGATTACTTTGGTTGGGCTGGTTTTGTTTGTTGTGGGAATTTTAGGTTGGATTGGAGAACTTCGTCATGAGTACGGACACTCCAGAGACCGGTAAGCCTCCGCAAAGAGAAATCCTTGAGATTACGACTCGGCGGCGATTTCTTACTGTGATGAGCATCGGTTTGGGAACGTTCGCCGCGGGTCTTGTGGGGATTCCCATCGTTGGTTTTCTGGTAGCTCCTCTGATCGAAAAGGTTCCCCGCTTCTGGCGGCCAGTAGGACCTTTGGAGAAGTTCGAGGTAGGCACGACGGTAGAGGTGAAGTTCATTGACGCCTCGCCACTTCCGTGGGCAGGAGTGGCCGCCAAGACAGCGGCGTGGCTTCGCCGTAACGCTGAGGAGGATTTCATCGCCTTTTCGGTGGATTGCACTCATCTTGGCTGCCCGGTGCGCTGGTTGCCGGATGCGGAGCTCTTCTTGTGCCCGTGCCACGGAGGAGTTTACTACAAGGACGGGAAAGTGGCCTCAGGGCCTCCTCCGAAGCCGCTGCCGCGCTACCCTGTTCGCGTGCGCAACGGGCAGGTCGAGATCTTGACCAGTCCGGTACCGATCACAACGATCTAACTATGAAGTTTCTCTATCGCATCTGGCAGGAATTCGACGAGCGGTCCGGAGTCTCCGCACTTTGGGAGAAGCTTGGCCGCCACCCCGTGCCGCCCGGGACAGGGTGGTGGTACGTTTTCGGCAGCGCCACACTGCTGGCATTCGTTCTCCAGATTGTTACGGGGATTGCTCTGGCCACTGCCTACGTTCCATCCACTGCTCACGCTTACCAAAGCCTCCAGTTCATCACCCACCAGGCCATGTGGGGCCATCTCTTGCGCGGCCTGCATTACTTTGGCGCTTCCGCGATGGTTCTATTGGTCGGCATCCATGTCATGCGGGTTTTCCTGTACGGATCTTACAAGTACCCCCGCGAGCTGAACTGGCTGACCGGAGCAGTTCTTCTTCTGTTGACGCTCGCCATGGCCTTTACCGGCCAGCTGTTGCGCTGGGACAACGTTGCCGTCTGGTCGGTGATTGTCGGCGCGGAGCAAGCCGGAAGGGTGCCGGTGCTAGGTAAGTACATCGCCCACTTTATCCTGGCCGGGGACACGGTGGGCGGGGCAACACTGAGCAGATTCTTTGCCTTCCATGTTTTCTTCATTCCCGCGATCATCTTTGCTTTCCTCGGAGCTCATCTCCTGCTGGTGTTGAAGCACGGCATCTCGGAACCACCGGTGGCGGGGCGCCCGGTTGATCCCAAGACTTACAAGAAATGGTACGAGGATCTGCTCAAGCGCGAGGGGCGGCCGTTCTGGCCGGATGCAGCCTGGCGCGATGTTGTTTTCGGCGTCGGCATGATTGTGGTTCTGGTTATCCTGGCGGTGGTTGTCGGGCCGCCACACCTGGCGGCGCCTCCCGATCCCACCATTCTGAAGGCCTATCCGAGACCGGATTGGTACTTCCTGTGGTATTTTGCGGTTCTAGCCCTGCTTCCGCCCGGTCTTGAGACCCCCGTCATCGTGTTCGGCCCGTTGCTTTTCGGGGCAGTCCTCATTCTTCTGCCCATTTTCCGCAGTAAGGGTGAGCGGCACCCGTTGCGCAGGCCGTGGGCGATCGGAGGCGTGATCCTGATCTGGGTGACGATCGGCACGCTCTGGATTGAAGGAAAGCGTGCGCCATGGTCGCCTGACTTCAGCGCGAAGCCCCTCCAGACGCAGGTGATCGGTGCGGCTAGCGGACCGGTTTACGAAGGTGGAATACTCTTCCACCAGAAAGGCTGCGAGTTTTGCCATTCCATTGCCGGCCATGGGGGGCATCGCGGTCCTGACCTGACTTATGTGGGTGACCGCCTGACTCCGGCCCAAATGACCATCCGTATTGTCAACGGCGCCCAGCTCATGCCCGCCTTCGGTGGCATTCTCACTTCGAAACAGCTCGACGATCTGGTCGCGTTCCTCAAAACGCGCAAGCGCCAGGTTACTCAGCTGGACCCGAGCAAGACCCAGCCCGCATCTCAGTAATACCTTTCACGCCAGATTCGAATTCCGCCTGCCACGATGGGCGCTGTTCTCAGAAGGTCTGCCCAGCTTCAATTTGAACTTGGGTTTAAATCGAGAAGGCAACTTCTTGGCAGCGAGGCCACAACTCGGCAACCTGCCCAGCGCCGACGGATGGGAAGGGATGCTGCTGGAGGTCGAACGCCAGCGAAGGCTCGACAAAGAAGCGGTGTCCCTTCCTGACGCCGCCTTCGCAAAGCCGGAGATCAACGAGGCACTGCGGGAACGAGGCGTGAAGCACGCCATCCGCATCCCGGGCATCGAAACCCGGAGCGGGATGTCGCAGGGTTGTTGCCGCAACCCGTGGGAAGATCGGCTCACGTGCAAAACTGGCCCCTTCGGTAGGTGCCGGAGCCTCTGAATGCGTAGAAACCCGATAGGCCATTGCGCAGCGAAGTGGCGAGGCGTATATTGCCGGTTGGTCTGAAAGTTAAAATGCAAATTCTGGTTGAGGCGTGTTCAGCTGCATGTCCAGAGCGCACGCAGGGAATTCGCACATGGAAAGGAAATCAGAGATGAGAGTGTTTTCCAAGGGAGCATTGTGCCTGGCAGTGATGCTGACGGCGCTGGCCAGTTTGGCGGCAAAACGCAACCCGATCGTTACGGTCGAGCAAGGGAAGATCGAGGGCCGGTATTGGCCTGGCGGACGTGGGGCCTATTTCAAGGGTGTCCCGTTCGCACAGCCGCCGATCGGCGAATTGCGATGGCGAGCGCCCGAGCCGCCCAAACCGTGGACGGGAATCCGGCAGGCGGCGACATTCGCCCCCGCGTGCGCACAGGAGCATGCAGGCGCGTGGAACTCTATCGCGGCGGAGACCGGCAGCGAGAATTGTCTCTATCTGAACATCTGGACGCCGGAATGGCCGCCCAGGCGGAAATATCCGGTGATGGTCTGGATTCACGGAGGCGGTAACGAGGGCGGCTGGGCGGGGGCGCCTGTATTTGATGGCGAGCCGCTAGCCCGACACGGGGTGATCATCGTCACGATACAGTACCGGCTGGGCATGTTCGGGTTCTTGGCTCTGCCCGAGCTGACCAGGGAATCCCCGCATCACACCTCCGGCGATTACGGAATCATGGACCAGATTGCCGCTCTCGAATGGGTGCACGAAAACATTTCGCGGTTTGGCGGCGATCCGAGCCAGGTGACCGTCTTCGGGCAATCGGCCGGCGCGCTCGATACGGGGATTCTCCAGACCTCGCCGCCAGCGAAGGGCCTGTTCGCACGGGCGATCCAGGAAAGCGGGCCAGTGGGGCTGGGCGGCCGACCGCTGCCGAGCCTGGCCGCATCGGAACGAAACGGCGAAAGGCTCGTCGCCGGCTTGCACCCTCCCTCGACCGATCCGTTGAAATATCTGAGAAGCCTTTCCACCGCGGCGATCATCAAGGCCCAGCCACCCTACCTGCACGGAGGGATCGGGCCGAACGTGGATGGTTACGTGATACCGCGTGACCCAGCCGAGGCTTTCGCCGCCGGTGAGGAAACCGCGACGCCGTTGATGATCGGCAACAACGCCCGCGAAATGACCGCTCCGGGCGGGCCCAGCGCGCTGAAAAAGGACATCGAGGCGTTTTATGGAAAGTACGCTCCGCAGGCGCTGCGATTCTACGGGTTGGCCGGCAACCCTCCGGCGTCCACGTATCCGCCATACGGCGACGCGAACGCTCAATACCAGACCGACATGCTGTTCCGGTGCCCGACAGTGGACGAGGCAAGCGAACACAGCCGCATCGCTCCCACCTATGAATACGAATTCTCGCTCCAGTTCCCAGGCAGTCCGGCCCAAGGGGCAGTCCATTCGACGGAGTTTGGATATGTCTTTGGCACGTTCGGCCTTATCGCGGGATCAGCGACCGGGCGCCAAATCACAGCGCTGAGCCGGGCCCTGGACCAGTGGTGCGGTTGCGGCTGGGCTGGATCAGACCTCGGAAACCAAATCGGCGCCGTAACACCCGCGGAAGCCAGGATTTCTGCGGACATGCAGGCCTACTGGACCAATTTCGCGAAAACGGGCAATCCGAACGGCGCTTCCCTGCCCGAGTGGCCCGAACACAACGCCACATCGCAGAAATATCTGGAAATGTCAGATCAGGGGCTGGCGGTGAAGGAAAAGCTGCGCAGCGGCATCTGCACGATATACAACAACGCTGTCGCGGAACATGAAAGGAACGCGTCGCACGAAGGGAACTGAAAAATCGGGTTAAACAGCCAGACCAGGGCTAACGAAATTTCATTATTCTGTGTAGCCTGTTTCCCTGATCGCGCTGCCCAAAGTTTCCGCGCAAGCGCCTGGTGAATCGGGTCGGCATGGAATTGTGACACATTGCGGAGTTAGCCACGGCGGGGACGGCTCCGGCAGTGCCTTTGGTGTTTCTATCGTGTTCCGCGCCGGTCATCGCATCGACGGCGAGCTTTTGAACCTGGTCCACAACGGGAAGCCAGAGATCGGGATGCCAGCCGCCGGCACAGACCCGAGCGCGCAGAATCCATCCACGGTCACTTGCACGATCTCGGAAAGTGCGATTTTGATCAACTCCAGCGTCAGCCTGAGGCGGCTGGAGTGTACTGGAAGCGTCTGGGAAACCTCAAATGGAGATCCCGGCTAAGTATCCCCGGATAGAGCCGGGGGGCCTCCTAAGATGCGCTAGTTCATCACCCCTTTACCAACCAGGGCGATGTTGTCCCGGGTGGAATTCTTGACCAGGTACATCGCCTGGTCGGCCAGGTTGAGAAGTTCTCTTCGAGTCCGGGCATCGGCAGGGAACGCGGCCACCCCGAAACTGGCGGTTACTCTCACATTTAAGCCCTCCTCATCAAGGAACACTCTGGAGTTCAGTAGATCACGAAGCCGGCGGACCACCCTCAAGGCTTTGTGTTTCGAGGTTTGGGGCAGAAGCACGACGAATTCGTCTCCCCCGTATCGAAAAGCGTAGTCGATCAGGCGCAAGTGCCTCTTGAGGAGATTTCCGACGTGCCATAGGAGTTTGGAACCGGTCAGGTGGCCGTGCGTGTCATTAACCTGCTTGAAGTGGTCAAGATCAATGAAAATGACAGAGAACTCATAACCATAGCGTAAGGAGCGGTAGATCTCCGCATCCAGCACAAAGTTGAGGTGACGCGCATTATAAAGCGTAGTGCAATCGTCAGTGATGGTCAGGTCATGAATGCGCTTGACGTACCGGGCGTTCTCCACCGCGATAGCAGCATAGTCAGCGAGATGGGTCAGAATCGGAAGGTCCTCCTCATGGAAGTGGCTGCTCCCGGATGTATTGACCAGTTCAATGACTCCCAGCACTCGCTCCCGCCCTTTCACCGGCACACAGATAATGGAACGGGCGTCAGGTTGGCACACCCCATTCTTAGAGCTCAACCGGGGCTCGTTCCTGACATCCTCGATCAATATGGCCTCGCCATGTTCGGCAACCCAACCTCCGATACCTTCACGCAGCTTGGCTCGAACGTCCTTCAGCTTGCCGGCGCCGGCGCCCATGGCAATTTCGTCGTAAAGCTCATTGGTCTTCTCGTCGAGCATCAACAGGGACCAGGCGTCGGGCTGAAGGAAATCGCTGATTTTCTCCATCATAGTTTGGAGAACCTTACGCAAATCAAGGGTAGAAGCAACGGCTTTGCCAACTTCGTAAAAAAGCGAGAGGCGCTCAATTTGCAGTTCCAGTTCACGAATTCTCTCGGTTTGGTCTGGCATTTGACCACCCGCATCCAAACGCACTCAGAGCCCGTTGAACTCCTCCATCACCGGTGACGTGTGTTCAGTATTCCTTTCGGCCGTTCGTTTCAATTTGTTAATCCACGCTTGCGATAAATCACTATCGGAAGCTTTCTCACGGGCGCTGCAGTCGCAAGGGCGAAACAATTGACAGTGCTGGTGACGCAGAAATATCATGAAAGGCATTCCGAAGACGGAGGATGCCGGGAAAGATATCTTTGATGGGCTCTTTTGGTGAGAACCTACGGCGAGAGCGGGAAATGCGCGGGGTGACGCTTGAGGAAATCTCTGCCGCCACGAAAATCAGCGTCCGCTTTCTTCAATCCATAGAAAATGAAGAGTTTTCGAGATTGCCGGGAGGCATTTTCAGTCGCAGCTTTGTGCGTGCCTACGCCCGTTACCTTGGGTTGGAGGAGGACCCCCTTCTTGAGGAGTATCAACTGGCGGCCAAGTCCAGGAACGAGGTTGATCTTACCCAATTTTCCCCGCCCAGGACGTATTCGCTGCAGGAGCGGCGATCCCACCCCGTGATATGGGCGGTGATAGTGGCAGTTGTCTTGCTCGTGTCCGGGATTGCCCTTTGGAAGCACTCAAACCGGCCTTTGCACGTGCCCTCGCACGTGGCGGGAGAAGCTGCTGCAAGCATAAGTTTGACCACCCGGCCCGCCTCTCAAGACATTCCAACCGCCGCAGCTCCCAAGCTTTCCAAGCCAGGAATCCCAACGCAATCCACCGCCAAGTCAAAGAGGGCTGACACGATCCCGGGAGTGCTGGCTGCGACTTCTCCGGCGGCCCCTCCGGCCCCCAAGTTGCCCGCCATCACGAACTATGATGGGAAACTGGTTCTCCAGATTGCCGCAACTGAACGCTCGTGGGTGGCCGTTGACGCGGATGGGAAAATGCTCATGCAGGGCATTATGAATCCTAATGAGGTTAAGACGTTTACGGCCGACAACTCCTATGACATCCTTACTGGAAACGCGCAAGGCGTAATTCTCACTTTAAACGGCCAGACCCTTAAGTCCCTGGGTCGACGGGGTGAAGTGAAGCAGGTCCACCTGACCTGGGATAGCCTGAAGAAACAGACTTCTCATTGAGGCCGTACGCATTCCTCACCGGCTTATTGAACTTCTGCGCACGGGGAAGGTTCCCTCTCTCATCCCCCAAAAGGCAGCCGAAGGCAACCTGGCGGTTTCTCTGCAAGAAAAGATTGAGACCATGGTCATTCTTTGAGTTGGCCCTGATGAAGATCGGTTCAGCGGAAACAATCGCTTGATCGCCATGAACGGCGAATTCATCAAGACCCATGGATCGCCCGCAACCTGGTCGGGGCGGAGTCCGTCTGAGCAGAAAATTTATTCTGCAAGGCCTGGCAACACTCGGTCGAGCAGTCGCACGAGATTTTCCGAGGTCCTGCTTGCTACGGCGAGCACCTCATCGTGGCCAAGCGGCCGTTTGGCAAGTCCCGCGGCACGATTGGTAATGAGGGCGATAGCAAGGACCTGCAGATTCAATTGCCGGGCCGCGATGGCCTCGGGAACTGTGGACATTCCGACCGCATCTGCCCCTACCACCTTCAGGGCGAGAATCTCGGCAGGAGTTTCATAATTTGGACCGTGGACTGCCGCGTAGACTCCTTCAAAGCATTTCAACCGCAATGCCTTCGCAGCTTTCAAGGTGGCCATGCGCAACCGGTCATCGTACGTCTTGCTCAAGTCGACAAACCTCTGTCCCCAACGCTCATCGTGAGGACCAGCCAGTGGGCTCGAACCCTGAAGATTCAGATGATCGGAAAAAACCATCAGGCTGCCTGGAGCGGCCGAGGGCGCGATGCCTCCAGCCGCGCAGGTCAGGATCAGGGTTTTGACGCCCGCCAGCCCAAGTACACGCACGGCGAAAACTACCTCAGCTGGTGTATATCCCTCATAGAGGTGAACGCGACCACCGAGAACCACGACAGGCAATTTCTTCCATTGCCCAATGAGCAATTTCCCCGCGTGCCCTTCAACGGCAGGCAGGAAGAAATGGGGAATAAGCCCATACGGAATAGCAACAGGATCGATGGGGCGATCGGCCATCTCGCCAACTCCCGATCCCAGGATGATTCCAACGCGCGGGAACGCAGGCGAACGGCTCTTCAGGTAACGCGCCGCTTGCAACGCCTGTGCGTATCCGTGTCGGTCATGCCGATTTGCCATCCATGCTCCGATCTGCGTAGATTTTGATTCTATGATGAAATCGTTCCTTCCGTCGCACTACGCCGCCATTGTACCTGGTCACTCCCAAACCATCCTGAATGCGTTTCGCATCAGCAGATTCTCTGGCTTGTCCCAATCGCCACCATGGAGTTCTCGCCCAGGCCGAAGGACTGGAATGGCTTCGTGCAGACTCGTGATTTTCTGGTCACGAGTCAGACGATGGAAAACGAGAGTTGAAAGAACGTGGTCGGAGGAACCCTCCCGATGTGGGAGACCCTGCGCGAGGCCCCGGCGCAGCAGGATTTCCACGCGAGATCTGAGCTCCTTCGCCCTGGCAAGCTAAGGACGCGCAAGTCGCCATCAAGCCCCACAATCTCCGCTCCCGGACAAGGTGAACTCACCATCGAAACCAGAGTTCCCGTACCACATCCAGGATCGAGGACTCTATGGCGGCATCAAACTTGTCATCCATGGCGCTATCGCTTTTCGCCCATTTTGCAGCAAAGACTGACCGAGGCAATGCCGCTGAAATCTTGATTCTACGCGGTTCGAAGTTCGACCTGTTCCCACGACATGATAACTGCCAACCCGTAGTTTGGGCCAGCACAGTGCTATAATCCCATCGTGCGCCAGCGAATCGTCATTATTGAAGATGAAAAAGACATTGTCGACCTTGTTCGATACAATTTTCGCAAGGAAGGCTTTGACGTCGAGAGCTTCGGTAGTGGCAAGGAAGGCATGGAATACGTGCGCAAGAGTCCGACTGACCTGGTCTTGCTTGACATCATGCTGCCGGATCTCGATGGCATGGAAATTTGCAGGCGAGTGCGCGCTGACGAGAGGTTGAAAGGCCTCCCGATCATTTTCCTGACGGCCAAGGGAGAGGAAATTGACCGCGTCGTGGGACTGGAAATCGGGGCCGATGATTACGTTGTGAAACCTTTCAGTCCCCGCGAATTGGTCGCCCGCGTCAAAGCTGTCCTGCGCCGCCGGGAGCAGGCACTCGGCAAGGCCGAAATCATCGAGGAGGCTGGACTGCGTCTCGATTTGCGGACGCGCGAGGTCACCGTTCAGGGGCGTTCCATCCAGCTAAGCGCGCTGGAGTTCAAGTTGCTTCATTTCCTGGCTTCACAACCCCGGCGAGTCTTCAGCCGCGAACAATTGCTTGATCACGTTTGGGGCCGGGATCGCTTTGTGACTCCGCGTACAGTGGATGTCCACATTCGGCGGCTGCGCGAGAAGATGGAGAAACAGGAAGGAGGACCTCATTACGTTCAGACCGTCCGTGGGTCCGGATACCGATTCTCTCCCGGCCAAGCCGACTCTAACGAGAGTTGAATTTGCTGCCGGAACATACTCCCGACATCAATGGCCCTGACCAGTCCGATATTTCGCAAGCTTCTGATCGCCGCGTTTCTGCTGATGGCCGGAACGCTGCTGGGCTTGAACTTTTATCTGACTCGTTTTACGGTCCAGCTTCAGACTGAGAATATCCAGCGCCGGTTGAAAGCAGAGGCGGAAATCCTTGCCGACGAAGCGGCGACGGTTCCACCTTCAAAATTGCAGCAATGGTCCCTCCGGGCGGAGGCTCGCAGTCACGCTCATCTTGTCGTGATTGACCCGCAGGGTATGGAGCTTGCCGATTCGAGAGAGCCATCGAATGTGTCGGCCAATGTGGCTGATTTTACAGAGGTTCGAGAGGCTCTCCAGGGAAAAGTCGGGACCTCCGTGCGGCGCAGCAGCAGGCTCGGTGAAGATCTCTATTATTTGGCGGTGCCGCTTCGTTACCAGGACCATCCGGGCTACGCTCTTCAACTGGCCGTCCCCTTGACGGACGTCAGAACGGCTACCCAAACGCTGCATGACGAAATCTGGGTGGCATCGCTGGTGGCCCTGCTTTTCGCCCTGGGGATTGCCTACTTCTTTTCGCGGTCCTTTACGCGTCGCATCAGTGGCTTAAAAGAATTCGCTGAGAACCTGGACATGGCCCCTTCCTCCGGACGCGCACTGTTCTACAGGAATGATGAACTGGACGACCTCGGGCGTTCCTTAAATCTGACTGGCCTTCGCATGCGGGAACTTGTTGACCGCCTGAGTCTGGAGTCTGCACGCCGTGAAAGCATTCTGGCCAGCATGGTGGAAGGAGTGCTGGCCGTGGACAGCGAGCTCAGGATTACCTTCTCCAACGATTCGTTCCGCCGCGCGGTGGGCGCATCAGCCCCCATCCCTGAACGCCATCCGTTGCTGGAGGTCTTGCGCGACCCTGAACTTCTGGCCATGTTTACCCGAGTCATACAGTCACGTCAGCCCATGAAGCAGAGAGTCCGGCTTGCAGGGGCGGAGAGCCGGTCGTTCGAGGTCCAGGTGGCCCCATTGGGAGGGCCGGCGCGCGGCGGTGTAATTGCAATCTTCTACGACATTTCGGATCTCGAGCGTCTGGAGCGCGTTCGAAAGGACTTTGTCGCCAATGTTTCTCATGAACTGCGTACCCCCCTCACGGCAATCCGCGGCTATGCAGAAACCTTGCTTGAAGGGGCACTGGAGGACCAGGAAAACAACCGGAAGTTCGTCGAGATTATCAAGGCCCACGCCACCCGGCTCGGCAACATTGCCTCAGACCTTTTGACTCTGTCGGAACTTGAATCTGAAAGGCCCCCGGGTGAACCCAAGCCAGTTTCTGTGCGAGCGGCGGTCGAAACCGCTCTGAAGATAATTGAGCCGGCAGCTCAGGTTCATGGAATCAAGCTTGTCCGCGGGTCCCAGGAAGAAGGAGAGGTCTTGGCGGAAAGGGGTCAACTGGAGCAGGCCCTGGTGAATCTGCTCGACAACGCCGTCAAGTTCAATCGCCCCGAGGGCGAGGTTCGCGTGGATGTCAATCGGGAGGCCGAAAACAAAATCCGCGTCACCGTGGCCGACACAGGCATTGGCATACCCTCAACAGACCTGTCACGAATCTTTGAGCGGTTCTACCGCGTCGATAAAGCCCGTTCCCGCGAAATGGGCGGCACAGGCCTCGGACTCTCGATTGTAAAGCACGTCATTGAGCGGATGAACGGTTCTATCAGCGTGGAAAGCCAGGTGGGCAAGGG
>JBJKQK010000006.1:0-7159 GCA_046705285.1 Terriglobia bacterium | reverse complement strand
AACCTAAGCATTCTGATTCAGCGGAGCGTTGTCATGGGCAAGGTTTACGAGACAAAAACCGAAGCGTCGCGCAAGCCCATGCCTGTTGATCCGCAGATTGCTGAAGCGCTTCTAACGTTCAGGCGTCAAGCAGTCTACATCGGCCCACACGATTACATTTTTGCCGGCGATAACGGTAAACCAAGGTGGCACGGGATCATGCTGACAGACCATATCAAGCCTGCCGCGATGAGAGCCGGAATCGGAAAGGTGGGCTGGCATACGTTCCGCCACACGTTCTCGTCCATCTTGCATCAAGGTGGGACAAGTATGGCCGTCCAGAAGGAACTCCTACGGCATGCCGATATCCAGACTACGATGAACATCTATACGCAAGCGGTGTCCACGGCGAAGCGTGAGGCTGTTCACCGTGTTGCTGAGCTGCTCTTGAAAGCGTGACCGCACCAAGTTGTACGAACTTGTACTCGGCGATTCGATGAAATCTGGCTAAGCTATAGAAAACATGGAGCCGGCGAAGGGAATCGAACCCCCGACCTACGGTTTACGAAACCGTTGCTCTACCGACTGAGCTACGCCGGCTTGGCGTTTATTTTGAACGAATTATAAAATATCCGTCGGGGCCAAAAGCCCCAACTTGAATCAAACTTTTCGGACAGCCTGGGAACCTCTACCACTTGGGCTACAGCCTGAACCCGGCGCATAGCTCTTTGCAGGTTCTCCGTGGCCACAATACCGTAGCGGTCGAAAACGCTTCGCGCCCTGTGTCCGGTTATTTGCATGATCACGGATTCCGGCACCCCGGCTTCGCGGAAGTTGCGCACAGCGCTCCGACAAAGGCCATGAACCACCAGTCCCTTATAATCATACCAGCCTTTGCCGTTTTTTAACTCTTTCTCCCAGGCCTGCCTTGCAGCAGGCGGTCATCCATGACCGTTGGAATTCCCCCTGGTAAAACATCGGGCCCTGTCGGTTGGCAGTGTCTTGCAGCAGGGTTGCCAGTTCGTCGGGTAGCGGGATGACGCGTGACGCAGCGCTCCTGGTCCGGCCGTGGTGGAGGATAATCTGGGGCCGCTCGGGGTCAACCTGTGACCATTGGATTTTTCTGGCCTCACCAACCCGGCACTCGCTCCAGTACAGAAGCAGGATGAACGGTCGAAGGTCTGCGGTTGCAATCGTGACCACACTGCGACCGGCAAAAAACCTGTCCAGTGCAGGCAGGGCGTCAAGCTTGGGCGAACCGTCAGCGTGGGCCTGCCGGGATCGCCGGCGATTCAAGGCATAATCGTCTGGAAGCATCTGCCGAACGGTTTCATAACGAAGGCGCCTTATTTCTTGAACCGGGGCCAGTCCCTGTTCGCGTTCACCGAGCCTCTTCGGCAAAAGTCTGAGAGCCACCTGTTTGACTTGGCTGCCCAATCTCTCCCGAATCTGGCGCCCGCCAACCCGGTAGAGAATCCACCCGTTCCGGCTGCCTGGCAGCTTCACCACGGAACCCGTGCCACGATCCCGCCTTGGTCTCTGGCGCGGCATGGCTGATGATAAGCAGTCTCTTCGATTCAAGTCAACGAAAAGCTGTTCCTACTGGCACGGTCAGAATTGTTTTGGCGAGAAAGATAGGCGTTACACTGATGTTCAAGGCATATTATAGTTGCCAATGTGAGCGTGAGGCAGAGCATTGATTGAGGCTCTGCCACTGTCAAGATCGTCGCGAGGCAACTCGGCCGCTGACCGCCGAGCCAACCCTCCTGGGGGGTGGCAAAGCCAGCCAGGATGTTCCTGGAGCGACAGGGCCATAAGGCCAAGGGTTCTCGCCTGGTTTGAAGAGCACGTCTTGGGACTTCGGGAACGTGACGGGCTCGAATAAGCTGTCGGCAATTGCCCGGCACGTACCTCGTGTTTTGCCGCCCCCCTGGAAACCACCAGAGGGAGAAATTGGTCGATCGTTCAGCCCTTGCAATCAAGATAATCCAGTCAAAATCATACGATTACGGCCGAAGCCACAGCCCTGGAAAGCCCCTTCACACAAAAACCTCGATCTGATTCTAAAGGCGTTGCGGAGAGTCATCGTGCTCAATCGTGGCTGATCCGTGCAAAGAGTGGTGCGTTTCGTGGCAAGTTAAGGCCTGTGTAGGTGCACATCGCCGAAAGAATCACACTCGGTATCAACAGAGGCTTCTTCACATTTGAGTCTTGCTACCCGCTGGAATCTCCGCACGGGCGCGGCTACAATGGGGGTTCGTGAGCAAGTGACAACCACTACCGTGCGAGGGAGACGATCGTGCGGAAGAAGGCGAGCAGCAAGGCCGTGCGATAGGGAAAAGGCGGCCAGCGAGGTCGCGGCGAACCGGTTACCGCGAACCTTTGCCCAAGCCGCTGACGGAGAAAAGCAGTGAAGAAGCCCATGTGGATTCGGGTTCTTGGATGGCTGAGTCTGCTGGGCCTGGTCTATTTGGCTGTACTTGCAGTAACTGCACATTCTATCGTTAAATCCAGCCCCGACTCGATAGGGGTGCTAGCTGATGTTCTTGCCCTATTTGTGTTGTGCCTGTTTGTTTGGGTGATTTCTACGATCATCTGGAAGGTCCGAGTTTCAAGAGCCGAAGCCAATGCGCCGCCGAGGGCTCCTTACTGGCGACCCACCGGCTCGCCACAGATAAACGGAGTGAGAACTCTGGCCGGTCCGAGTTGGCAACCTCCGAACGCACCGGAGCGCCCACTGATCGCAAATCCTCCGCCCGGTTCAATGTTTGGGATGATCTCAGGCGCTCAAACAACCCCTAATCCTTCTGGTGGAACCATGGCGCCGGGAACTCCAGTTGCCGCTGTCCAACCAGCACACCAGGCAGCAAGTGGCGAAAATCTGGCCGAGCAAAGTTCAGCCGAACAATCCCAGTCCAAAATATACACATACGAGGCCCCAGGGGTGCCACTTTGCCCGGAATGCAGGGAGCGCCCTGCTGTTTTTTATTGTACGCAGCATTCAAAGTCCTTCTGCCTGCAGTGCGTGGCAGTCCATGACGACCCGACGAGGTGCCAATACGTGCCTGCGTTCCGGCGTAAGGCCGCACAACCCAGGGACATCGAAGGGTAGCAAAGGGTTCAAGCCACAAGGGTGGGAACAATCTACTCCCCAAAAACAACTGACTGGACCGAAGGCGAGGGTAACGAGGCCCAGTAAGGGAAAACCACGGAGGTTGAAGTACCGCAGAGCCAAGGCAGCACCGGCTTGAGCGACAGACTTGGGGGTTGGGTTCGCCCGTTAGGCTCGAAGTCTGCCGTGGACCGTGGCGACGCTGATCCCGAGCTGTCGGGCGATAGCTGCCATGGACAGGTCCTGGTTACGCCTACGTCGGAGTTTTTTCACTTCCAACACAATTTGGATATTTGGCCGAAAGAATGGTGACATGGGGATTTCTCACCAGTTATCGGCAGCGTGCCACAGGTAAACGCTGCGCCGTTGATCACGATTTATCCCAGCGAGCGCTGTGCCAACGCACAATCACTCGAAGTGGACTTTGCGTAGCAGGGTCGTTATTCTGCCACGATTGAGTTATCTTGCCCATTGGCATTGCGTCGGCGCGAAGGGACAAGGTTTCTTCCGAGTAGCTCTCGGATCGGACAGAACTTTGAATCGCGTCTTCGGATTCGCCGCTAAATAGGGAACCGCTTTCAGTGGGTAATCCGAGAATCTTGGGTGGCTGGGGCGGATTTCCACCACCTGAAAGGCCCCGAGTCGGTTTCATCCAGTTGCAATTGCCTTAAAGGTTATGTAAGACTCGTGTGGGGTAGTTGACAGCGTTCAGTTCCTTTCATTCGAGCCATGATCGGATGACCTACTGGAACTCGTTCAACCTGGACGGAGTTGACAATTTGATTCTGTCAATCTGGGGTCATCTTTAAAGGGGATTCGAGCTCGACACATAATGAGCAAAACCGTCCTCGCGACGGCCCGAAGGCTTGAGACCACGGGACGCCGTGGAGACCGTGGGCGCATGGTTCTGGTCTGCAATAGTCTGGTACGATGACGACCCATTGAAGACCTCTTGCGAGCAAGCGAGGCATGAAATCACCATTGGGGACTTAGGAACAGGATTAAGCAAAGGAGCGGCGTCATGTCCGATCTCACAGTTACCAATTGGTTCGGAGACATAGTTTCGCACCCTCGAGTATTGGTTGAAGCGCATTCGGCTGAAGATATCGCAGCCATCCTGAAAGACCCAGCCAAGTATCCGTCCCCGGTACGGGCCGTCGGGTCTGCCCACTCCACGACGCGCTGCGCGGTGGCGGATGCCGGCACCGTGATTCAGATGGGCTCCATGAACCGAATCCTGAGCTATACGGGAGACACCGTCACCGTCGAGGCCGGAGCACTTTATATCGATATTGCGAAAGCGCTCGAGAATATGCACTTGCAGCACTACGTGAACACCGAAATTGGCAATCTTTCCGCGGGGAGCGCGGCCTGCACGGGAACCAAAGACGCGTCCATGCCGGGAGAATTCGGCCAGGTGGGCTCGTACGTTACGCGGATCAAGATGGTTCTGCCCTCTGGAGAAATTTTGGAAGTCGACCAGAGCCGCCCGGAGCTGCTGCAACAGGTCCGGTCAAGCCATGGGTTGTTCGGAATCATCACCGAGGTCACATTCCGCGTTCGCCCCATGCAGCCAATGGCGGTCTACCATCGGACGTACAGCTTGCAGGATTTCACCCAGAAGTTGCCGGAACTCAAAGCGTGTAATGAATCTCTGATGTTTTATATTTTCCCCTTCGAGAACCTGATCACCATTGAGTTTCGCCATTACAATCCAGGCGCGACAGGCGGCCCAAATCGTGTGATTTGGCCTCTCCGCAACTACCTTTGGGGATCGGCGGGGCCGGCGTTCTGCCACCACGTTGCGGCCGACATTTCCGAACCCACGATTCGTTACGGCGTCATCGACGGCTTCTGCGCGCTGTGGCGCTTCAAGCTGACCGAGCTCATCCACAGCGACTATACCATCGCTGCCGACCAGATGATCCGCTATCCAGATGTCGCCGACAATCGGCGCTACACTTTCAGCTTCTTCGCCTTTCCCGAGGATAACTATCCGAAGGTCCTTTCCGCGTACTTCCAGTTTTGCAAGGACTATTACCGGCAGAAGGGATACCGCTCCAACTTGCTGACTGTTGGCTATCGCGTCCTCCAAGACCAGAGTTCGTTGCTCTCTTATTCCTACGACGGTAACGTCATGACCATCGATCCCGTTTCGACGGCGAATCCCGGGTGGAATGAATTCCTGGATGCCTACAACGATTTTTGCGCTAATCAGGGTGGCAGTCCGATGCTCAACCAGACAGATCATCTGACGCGCCTCCAGGTGCAGAAGGCTTTCGGTGACCGCTTGAGGCGACTTGCTACAGCCCGCAAGAGTTACGACCCGAATGACCGGCTGTTAAACGACTATTTCAAAGGCTTGCTTGCCGAATAAGTGATGGCCTTCGACGTCCAGCGGTGAAGGCAAAGCCGACACCCTGCGTGGAGCGTCCTCTCGCATGAAAACGGCTTACGACGTGGTGGTGGTTGGATCCGGGTTCGGGGGCGCGGTTACGGCATGTCGGCTGGCCCAGGCAGGACGGTCTGTCTGCATTCTTGAACGCGGCAAACGATGGGGTAAGGACGAGTTTCCAAGATCGCCCGGCCAGGTATCGAAGGCGTTCTGGCGAGAAAACGAGGGTCTCGGTTTTCTCGAGTACAGGGCTTTCAATCGCATCGACGTGATTCAGGGCTGCGGGGTTGGAGGCGGGTCATTACACTATTTCAACGTCCACCTGCGCACACCGCCAACGATCTTCGATTCAGCATCGTGGCCGAAGGAGATCAGCCGTACGGCCCTTGATCCATACTACAGCCTTGCCGAAGAGATGCTCGGGTCCAAGCCCTTGAGCCCACCGGAGGGACGCGAAATGCCACTCCGGACTCAGGCGTTTTTGGCAGCGGCCGCAGACTCAGGTCGGAAGGGGGAACTCGTTCCCATTGGGGTCTATACCGGCGGAGACCGATTGAACCCTCATAGCGGCGTTCCTCAAAGCGCGTGCGATTATTCTGGCAACTGCTTGCTGGGTTGCAGCCAGCACTCCAAGAACTCAGTGGACATCACTTATCTTGCTGTGGCAGAAAAATGCGGCGCCGAAGTTTTGCCGCTACACCAGGTTGACAAAATCGAGCCTTCAGGCCCAGAAGGCTATCGTGTTCACTTCAGCCGGCTGGACCCAGCTGATCCCACTCAGTCTGAGCCGGGGATGGTGAGTGCCCGGCAGGTGGTCTTTGCCGCCGGCACGCTCGGAACGACCGAACTTCTGCTACGCTGCCGCGATGTCCATCGGACGCTTCCTCAGCTCAGTTCCGCGCTAGGGTCACGGTTCTCCGGAAACGGCGACTTCATCCTGGCGGCAACCTTCGAAGCCAATCGCCACATCGATCCCGGGGCAGGTCCGAGCATCACGGCGGGAGCCGATTTTTCGACTTCGTCAAACAGGATCTTTGTCGAGGATCTGGGCTTTCCCGAATCGTTCATGTGGTTTTTGGAGGGAGCCATACCGACGTCGAACCGGGTAGTGAGTCTGCTCAAGTCTGTGGCATCGTACGTGGCGGCCACTGTGGGGGCTGATGCCGGCCGCGTCGCATTCGAGGCTGACCGCCTGTTCCGAGGAGGCACCACCACCCGCATGCTGCCCTACCTTGGCATGGGCACAGACGCTGCGGACGGCAGATTGAGACTGAAAGATGGGCGGATCGATATCCAATGGAGCCATCGGCGGAGCAGGCAGCTGTACCTTGAGATGGAGCAAGGACTGAAAGAACTCAGCCGTAGCTTGGGCGGAAAATACGAAACCAGTCTGTTGTGGCGATGGCCATTGCGAAAACTGCTGACGGCTCATCCGCTGGGCGGATGCCCAATGGGAGAGGACAGGACGTCGAGCGTCACGCGGCATCAGGGAGAAGTTTGGGGTTACCCGAATCTGTACGTGGCTGATGGGTCTGCTATCCCTTCTGCACTTTCTGTGAACCCATCATTGACCATCAGTGCCCTCGCCGAACGTGTGGCATTCTGGATGATCCATGGGCGTGAGATGGGTGCCGGTAACGGCCGTGCGCCGCTGAACTCATGATTTCCGCTGG
>JBJKQK010000005.1:0-10339 GCA_046705285.1 Terriglobia bacterium | reverse complement strand
TAGGTCCCAAAATGATTCGCAGCGTGATGAAACAACGCGGAGTGAAATCGCTCGAAGAGCTGATGAAAGACGCGGCTGAGTTGGGGGTTCGCATCCATGTTTGCGAAATGTCGATGGGCGTGATGGGTCTGAAGCGCGAAGAGATGATTGCCTATCCAGGCATGGACTTCGTTGGCGTCGGAACGTTTATTAAGATGATTCAGGAAGCCAGGCAAGTCGTCTTCCTCTGATGAAGGGCTGTGCGCTTGATGATGCCGACCGCCTCGCACAGGCTGCGCGAGAGAGACGCGAGGGGGATGATTACCAGAGGGAAGGCGCGTTGCTGATTGAATGCTCAGGACCGGTATTTGTGGCGGTTGGCCTCAGGGCTCGGGCTGATCTGAGTCCATCGAATTTGAGAACTCAATCCGTCTAACAGGTGGGTGTTGTTCACTGATGACCGGAGGTAGGAGCTTCGGTTTCGCTGAGGGCCTCTGTCGCAGAGATGAGCTCTTCCCCATGCTGTAAGAGCTTGACGATTTGATGGTTCAAGCGATACCGCGTGGCGGTCCTTTCGTCAGCTCGTGTGATATAGCGAATGATGGCAATCACTCCGTTGTCGGTGGGTTCTATGTTGACGGTGGGTTGGGCGGAGAAAGACCTCATGCCATAGCGGCTGGACACTCGCTGCCATTCGCGTTCGGCCAGTTGAGTAAGGTTCTCGGTTTCTCCGGCCACTATGGCCCGAATTTTCTCCATCAACGGATAAGGATCCTGGCTGCGAGGAATGGCCACCTGCAGCTCATCCCAAAGCCACTGACCGGCAGTGCTGAAATTGAAGTAATAGCCGTTCACCGCGTACATATTCATGAAAGCGACCTGGCGGCCGGTGAGATGGCCGGGATCATTCCAGTTGCCGGTTTCCAACAGCACAGTGCGGAACAGTGTGATCTCGATTACCTCGCCCCTCACACCGGTGAAGGAATTGGGGTTGATTTCCACCCAGTCGCCCACCCGGATACCGTGCCGGCCCATCAGTACGAACCAGCCCAGGAACGACAGGATAAAATCTTGCAGCGCCACCGCCAGCCCCGCGCCTGCGAGGCCCAACACAGTGGATAGGTTGTTGGGCTTTCCAAAGATCATCATCAGAATCACGATCACGACAATCAGCCGCACGCTGATGCGAAGGACTGCCTGAAGCGTTGTCTTCTGTTTGCGTTCAAGGGAAAGTCCGGTGAAGAAGTGCTCGATGAGGCGGTTCAGAAAGAACGCGCACGCCATTATCAGGACAATCCACAAGCCCCCAGCGATGAGGCTATGCAAAGCGGAGTGTTCTGTCTCCCCTACCAGCGTGTCCCACTTCGCATAGGCCAGTCCTAAATCGTTCATGGCCTGGGCTTGACTGCTAAGAATCCTAGCCATCACCCGGTCTGAAGAAATCTGTCGAATCAAAACGACGGCAGCATTAGGGGAAGTCGGTGCAGCCAAAGCTCCTTGAGATGATCGCGCCGAGATGGCTGCGGACGATTGCTCCTCAGGTTTGTGAGCCGGAGCTGATTTTGAGTGTGGCGCCGCGAGTAACGCCGCAATCTGCTGTGGCGTGAGTTCGTGCTTCGCAAGGGCCTTTCGTTGCGCCTCTTCGGTGGCTATTCGATTCTTAAGTGTCTTCTGTCTCTGCGCCAGGTCGGCGGAGGCGGCGTATGCCAGCTGTTGCGCCCGCCGGATTTGAGATTGTTCACCGTGAATCGTTCTCCAACGCGACCATTTCGCCAGCAGGCTGCCTGAACCCATAGGACCCAGAAGCGGAGGAAACTTGAACGTATCGTGCTCCTTCGATACTGCCACGTGTTCCGCCTTGAGTTTCGCCAGACGGCCCTCCAGACTCCCTCCGGCTTCATCCAGACTATTCTTGGCATCGTTCAATGCCTCGTGAAAGAGGTTCAGTTCGGCTTGGCGCACTTCTAATTGTTGTTCCAGGACGCTCCGTCGTGCTCCACGGACTCGTTGAACCAGGCTCTTAAGGCGGTTCACTTCCGACTGGCGCGTTTCGATGGCCTTCTCAATATTCCCAATTCGTTCTTGAATAGCCTGAATCTTAGGTGTCTCGGGGATGGTCTCAGTGGACGCAAGTTGGAGATCGTAACCGTATTGCAGGTCCAATTCGCGGTCGGCATCGTTTAGGGCGTTTTGGGCCGCCCGCCGTTCCTCGGGTGTTGTTGCCATCTGCGCCAGGCGGACTGCAGTATTGAGGTAACGCGGATTTAGCGACAGCGATTGACCTGCTAACCCAGAGGCCGTTTTGTTTGAAGACACAGGCGAAAACGGACGCGAAGTCAGATATAAACCAACCGCTCCTGCCGCCAGGAGGGTCAGCAGCCCGATCCCCGTCAACTTTTGTCGTAACTTCATCTTGTCGTTGCCGAATTCTCCTGCGAAGCTGCCCCTGCCGCTCCTTCAAATCCCAGCGACCGCCCGGGCACCTGCCCAAGCTTACGATGATTCTGCCCGACTTCTGGTTGAATGTAAATGGCAGCCATAACCATCTCTTGCCATGATGAGGGGAAACGGCCTAAGGTTGCGTGCCCCGGACTCCAAAAGCATAGTGCGTAATATCACGATGTCCCGTTAATGCGCCGTCTTTCGCCCACCGGACGCCGCAAGCCCTGGCCAATCCCGCCCTGCCTGAGCGATTCCAGGAGCAGACTTGGGGGAACTCAGAGGCCAGCCCGTCCAGTTCAAAACAGATCGAAGTGCTGCTTGCCCACTCATTGATGGGAAGGGCCCGTCAGGCCGAAAGCATGCGACTCGAATTCCAGCATACCCGGTAAATGGACGGCAAAATAGCTCCAGTTATGTCCTCCTGGGTAGAGGTGAAATTCGTGGGGAATTCCGCGAGCCCTCAGGATGCGGTTGAGCTCTCGCGCTCCACTCTCAAATCCGTAACCGTCCTGCTCGCCGCAGTCAAAATAGATTTTCATTCCGGCGAGCCGCGCGGTTCGTGCCAGAGTCAGAGGGCTGTTTTTTTTCCAGAAGGCAGGGTCTGGCGGCGACCCAAATGCCCCTCCGAGCATCTGACGGAGTGCTCGCGATTGGGGCCTCACTACATTCACTGAAGGAATACGTTCAATAAGGGCCGCACTTTCTGCGGCGACGGAACCGAAAAGACTGGGATATCGAAATGCAAGGTGGAGCGCTCCGTATCCTCCCATCGAGATGCCCGCGACGCCACGATTCATTCGGCCGGGAAGCACACGGTAGTGTTGCTCGATATACGGCAAAAACTCCCGAATGAAAAAGTCTTCATACCTTTCGCGTCCATTTCGGGAATTGATATAAAAGCTGGAGCCTGCGTTGGGCGTGACAATCAGGAACTTGCCAATTCGACCCGTGTCCCACAGATCCTCGACCAGGTTCAACCCACCTGAGTTGATCAGCATTTCCTCGTTTTCGCCAAGGCCATGTAACAGGTAGAGGACTGGGTAGCGTCTTGTTTTGTCGGCCTGGTATCCAGGCGGCAGGATTGCACAATAGCCAACCGGGCAATGCAGCACCCGGCTTGGCATGGAGAGACACTCGGCGCTCGCCGCCGCTCGAGAAGGTGAGGCACAGATGCCGAGTCCGAAGAACACGAGAAGGGTGGCTCGAATGCATCTCGTGGTGCTACTCATACCTCAGCGCCTCTACAGGATTGAGCCGAGCCGCCCGGGATGCCGGATAGATTCCGGCGACAAGACTCACGCCCACGGCGAAGCCGACAGCTCCCAGAGCAAGCCACCAAGGTACGAGGGAGACATTTACAGCGGGCAGGTTGCGCCGCTGCAAGTAAAGATCAGTACCGAATGTCAGCGCCCGTCCAATGGCCCATCCGAGGCCGGTTCCGAAGACGCCACCCAAGAGCCCCATGACTGCGGCCTCTGAAAAAAAGAGCTGGCGGACGTCCTGGTCTGCGGCGCCGAGCGCCTTCAGCACTCCGATTTCGCGCCGCCGCTCCAGAATGGCCATTACCAGCGTGTTTACAATGCCAAGCGTTGCAACCACCAGCGCGAGACCCCCGAAAATTCCGAGGAGCAGGTCAAAAACCGTAAAAAAGAGCCGTAGGTTGCGAGTGGTATCGAACAGCGAGAACGTTGCAAAGCCCATTTTCTTGATCGCAGCCTCGACGGCGGACACCTTTGTTGGGCTCGTCACCAGCACTGTAAGCATGGAGTACGTGGGTTCATGACTGGGTCCTCGCAGAACTTGTCGCAGGTCAGTGATCTGGGTAGCATGCAGCGCTTCTGCTACGTGCAGAGGAACGAAGAGTTGGCCCCGGCCAAATCCACCGAATCCACCCGGGTCTGTTTTAACAATGCCGATGATCTTTAAGTGCGTTTCCTGGAGGACGACGGAAAATCCTGCCGCGGCCCCGCTCTGTGTGGTAATGGCACCCGTTGCCCCTTTCTTACTGCCTGTTGTGGCGAGCGGTTCTCGCTTCGCGTACCGAAGAGTAATCTGTTTACCAATCAGAGTCGCGGGTTGGCGAGCCAGGCGCCGAGCAAATCCGATATGAAGGATCGCTTCGTCGGCAGTGGGGCCAGAGAAAAAATGGCCCTCCATCCCGTCGAACGCTCCGCTCGTGCGGTGGGATGCGGGGATTCCCGCAACAATGGTTGGATATGAATTCTCCGCATATCGGATTTCCGTCAGGAATCGAATCTGTGGGTAGACTTCCGTGACGTTTGCCAGGTGAGACAGGGCTTGCCGGGCTTTGAGATCGAGCGGAGGGGATTTCTCGGGTGGCGCAGGACTCGACTGACCCCCGAAACGGCGGAAATCCGACTTCGGCCTCACAAATATTGCGTTGAACAGGCCCGTCCGCTCCAGGTGCTCCGTAGCCAAGCGCTGCAAACCCACGCCAAGAGAAAGCATGGCGACCAGCGAAGCGATGCCGACGCCAATGCCCAGGGTGGTCAAAGCGTTCCGAAGCAACGCTTCGCGTAAGTTCCTCGCAGCAAGCTCGGTCAAATCACGGACTTTCATGATGCCACCAGCCTACCATCCTTCAACAAGGTGATCCGCCTGGCAAATCGTTCCATCAATGTCCGCTCGTGCGTCACCATGACGATGGTTGTACCGAGTGTTTGGTTGATCTCCCGCAGCAGCATGAGGATTTCCTCACCGGTGGCGCTATCCAGGTTGCCCGTGGGTTCATCGGCGTAAAGAATTGTGGGATGGTTCACCAGGGCACGGGCGATGGCAGCGCGCTGCTGCTCACCACCGGAAAGCTCGCCGGGTCGATGCCCGGACCGTTTTTCAAGGTGAACCCGCTCGAGTGCTTCCTGCACGCGCGCCGTACGTTCCCGACGGTCCACCTCCGCAATGCGCAGCGGTAGTTCAACGTTTTCCTCAAGCGTCATGCGGGGCAGCAAATTGAACGCCTGGAAGACAATCCCCACAGTTTGATTTCGATATCGTGCCAACTCCCGAGGGCTCATTTCCGCCAGGTTGCGCCCCTCGGCGATGATCGTGCCCGCGGTGGGACGGTCGAGCCCCGCCATGAGGTTCAACAGCGTGGATTTTCCCGACCCGGAAGTTCCCAGCAGTCCCATGAATTCGCCTTTATTGACGGATAGTGTAACTTCGTCCACCGCCCGAATCAGCGTTTCGCCCATCTGGAAATACCGCGAAACGCACTCCGCCCGAATGGCGTAATCGTTGCTTGCCGGTGCGATTGTCCTCGTCATTTAATAACTCATTACGCCTTTGCTGACTTGCCGGTTACCGATGTCCCGGTCTTCTTCCAGGTTGACGATATTGGCGCTGACACTCTGCCATAGGCATCGACCCTGTTCTCCTGGATTTTCTGCCATTGTGGGATTTAGGTCAATGCGGTGAATGCGGCCAGATGAACCGGCCGCCCCGATGCCGAAATTCCAGATTCACTACAAGAGCCCCTACAATGAGTCGCAATTTTGAGGAATTGAAATGGCCATAAGTTGCTGCAAATGAATTGGTAGCGGGGGGGAGGATCGAACTCCCGACCTAGGGATTATGAGACCCTCGCTCTACCACTGAGCTACCCCGCCACGTTCCTGAGGCCTTCAGACTCTATGTTATCAGGACGCTTCAGCAAGTTTAGGGGATAGTTCGGCTGGTGGTCAAGGGACTGGTTCGCTTCCTCTTGCCCTATGAGTCTGGATTTTCGGGAGTTTTCTCGGAGTGCTGTGAGATGCGATAAAACGTCAGTTGGGCATCGCCATGGCGGATAGTTCGAATTTGCTCAAGCTGATTGTAGCGGCCTTCAAGAAAATAATGCCGCGAATGCTCGGCAATGACGAGCGAGGAGGGAATCAGTAGCTTCGATCGGCCCAGTTGGCGCAAAGCGTGGTGGTATTCACTTGCCTCGCTGTATGGCGGGTCGAGGAAAACAAAATCGTAAGGTTCGCCTTCCTCGTCAAGTCTTTCGATGGCCGTAAGGACTTTGGAAGTGACCAGGCGAAAACTCGTTTCCATCCTCAACGCCGCAAGGTTTTTGCGAATCATCTCCATCGCCGGCCGATGGTGCTCCACGAAGACCACTTCCTTTGCGCCGCGGCTCAACGCTTCCAGACCCACAGCGCCGGAGCCTGCATAGGCATCCAGAAATCTCGAATTGCGCACGCTTGGTCCCAGAACGTCGAACAAAGTTTCGCGCATCTGGTCCGAAGTCGGCCGAAGGTTCATGCCTTTCAAGGTTTGGATGCGATGCCCGCGATGTGAACCTGAAATGATGCGCATACCAATCTCGAAGGCGGAAAGCGAAGCAATAACGACTCTCAATTAGATCACATCGGCACCTTGAGCTGAACCCTTATCTGCCTCCTGAAAGAACTTTGTGAAACCTCTTTCGCGCCCAGGCAAAGGATGTACTTGACTGTTCTTTCAGGATGGCGAGCCGGTTACTCAGCTGCGCTTGCCGTGGCCTATGGTCGGTTCGGCGACCTTTTATGCCACACCCGCCAGACCGTAGCGGCGCGACCACTCATTTCGGAGGAACCTGACGTAAGCCTCAAATTCCTCCTGCGATTCCGGATGGTCGATGAACGCGGCCGCCTCCCGCTTGGCCCATTCCAGAATTTCCTGGTCGCGCAGCAGGTTGGCAATGCGGAAAGCGGGAATGCCCCATTGCCGTGTCCCAAAGAACTCTCCGGGGCCGCGAAGTTTCAAGTCGATTTCCGCAATCTTGAAGCCGTCAGTCGTTTCGGCCATGGTCCGCAGTCTTTCGTCGGCTTCGGGTGTTCTTGAATTTGCCGTCAGCAGCAGACAGTACGATTTTTTCTTTCCGCGTCCAATGCGCCCCCGTAGCTGATGAAGTTGAGACAGGCCGAAGCGTTCCGCATGTTCGACCAGCATGATGGTTGCATTCGGCACGTCCACGCCGACTTCGACCACCGTTGTTGAGACAAGGACCTGAATGTCGCCCTCCTTGAAGCGGTTCATGACATCTTCCTTCTCGCTGCTGGAAAGCCGCCCGTGCAGCAGCCCCACACGGAATTCCGGGAAGACATTAATCGAGAGCTGCTCGAACATCTTGACTGCCGGCCGCAAATCAAGCTTGCTGGATTCCTCGATGACGGGGTAAACCACGTAGACCTGGTCGCCTGCGCGCGCCTTGTTGCGTATAAACTCGAATGCCCGATTCCTGTCTTCTTCTTCGATCAGGCGTGTCTCAATCGGCGAACGATTGGGCGGCAGCTCATTGATGACGGAGAAATCAAGATCCCCGTAGAGGGTCATCGCAAGGGTTCGCGGTATCGGCGTGGCGGTCATGACCAGCACGTCAGGCATTTGTGCCTTGCGGATCAACCGATAGCGCTGAAGGACGCCGAAGCGATGTTGCTCGTCTACAATTACCAGGCCCAATTTAGCGAATCCCACATCGCTCTCGATCAAGGCGTGGGTTCCCACAACCATGTGCGTTTCGCCGCGACCCAGGCGGGCCTTCAGGCCTGCTTTATCTCGCGCATTCCGGCCACTCGTCAGCAGATCAACTTTGTAAGGCAGCGGTTCGAGCAGCTGACGGATTGAAAGAAAATGTTGCGTGGCCAGGATCTCCGTGGGAGCCATCAGCGCCACCTGATAGCCGTTGGACAAAGCGAGCAAGGCCGCCTGAACGGCAACGATGGTTTTTCCGGAACCCACGTCGCCTTGTAGCAAACGGTTCATGGGACACGGAGAACACATGTCATCGGCAATTTCTTTCAGCACGCGTTTTTGAGCGGCCGTGGGATGAAAGGGGAGAATGGTCTTGATGTCGTGACGGAGACTCTCCGTGATGTGGAACTGGATGCCCGGCGAAGCCTTAGCCTTGCGGTGTTTCAGTTCCAGTCCGGCGCTGACATTAAAGAATTCTTCGAAGATCAGCCGAATCTGTGACTTCGTACGGAATCGTGACAGCTCCTCAAAGGATTGATTCCCGTCCGGGAAATGAGTCAACCGAAATGCGGAGGCCCGGCCTTCCAACTTGTTTTTCCTCCGCACCGATTCCGGCAGCAGTTCAGGGATCTGTTCGCCCACAGATTCCAGCCCGGTTTTCATCAGGCGGCGCAATACGCGAGGGCCGAGTTGGCCTACGGATTCGTAAATGGGAACAACGCATCCTACTTCCAGGGATTCGCCATCCGGCGTCTCATCCTCAGGAAGGATCTCGAACTGTGGCTGGATGATATGCAGGTTACCCGTCCCAAAACGGTCGTGCTCGGCTTTGCCGTAGAAGAAGACCTGCTGCCCGGCGCGGAAGACTTTGTTGCGTTCGAGGTACCGGGCGTTGAACCACGTGCAGCGGATCATTCGCGGGTGTGGCGCGCCGCTTGCGTCAATCCCTGCCAGATCGTAAATGTACAGGCCTCGCCGCGTCCGCGTGAGGCCGCAGGTCAGCACCCTGACCAGGATGGTGGTGGTTTGTCCCGGAACAAGGTCGCCAACGGCGGTCAGCCGCGTCCTGTCTTCATAGCGGAAGGGAGTGTGATAGAGAAGGTCTTCGACCGTATGAATGCCGCGCCCTGCCAGCAGCTCTGCGCGAGCGGGCCCAACACCTTTCAGGTATTTGACCTCAGAAGCCAGCTTGAGATGGGGAGTGAGCATTGCAATCCGACGTCTATATTACAACGATGTGCGTTGCGATGGCTCATCCGGCGCCCTTGGGGGATCAAGGCGTACCGTTCGGGCCGGAATGGAGAAGGCTGCGGGATGACATGATCGAAATATGGCCCGGTTTGAGGGCGCAAGCACGGCTGAGTCGATGGTTTACTGCGCCGCCAGTGCTCGGTCGTCATCTGTTCTTGAGGGTGTAGTGGTGTTAGACTGGTGCTCCTTGCTCCTGAAAGCGAACACGTGGATTCCGGAAAGGTGATGGCTAGACTTGGCCCATCTCGTGACTGTCATGAGCGCCCGAACAAAACGCTGGATCAAATACCTGATTGCCATCGTCATTGGCAACGCCATTTATTTCAGTCTTGAGCCCCACCTTCCCCCGGCGGCGCAACATCGGCCATACCATCCGGACCTTGGGATGTTTGTAGACTTATGGTTTTGTCTGGCGGTTTACGGTGTGATCGAACTCCTGATTTTGCTGGTACGACACTTCCAGAGTTAAGTGGGTGCTATCAAGTGATCTGTGCCTGGCGCTGCCAAAGATTTTCCGTCCCATCAGGTATTAATAGACCGGAATTCCGGTGTTAAATTTTCACCGGGTGGATTGCTCTCTCCTCCAGAAGTCCAAATTGCATCGCCAGCGGTGAAGAAGAATATCCACTGCCAACGGTCGGTCAGATTGAGTATTTTCGCGCCCTTACTTGTTCCAGGGCGTGTACCTTCGAGAGGCACAATCAGAGTGGGTACCAGCACCCATTTTGAATCCTTGAGGGCATAGAGCAGATCGAGGGACTCTTTCGTATCTTCGTTCGTCTTGCCTGGCAGGCCGGGAATGAAGGCACAAATGGGAAAACAGTTATACTTTTCGGCAGAACCTGGAAAGACCAGACGCATTACAAAGACTCTAGAGGGAGCGGAGAGGCTGGGGGACGTTACCCCTGTGATGGCGCTGGTGAGATATCCCGTGTTCGGACGCGTATGAATGCAGGAAGGCTGAACCACAATCGCCGGAGCGGCGTCTGCAAAAGCGACATGCTTCCCATATAGGCATACCCGACAAGAAAAAGCAGCAGGAAGGGGATGGTGAGAAAGTTCTGGACCGAAAGAGAGTAGTTCGTCGCATAGGCAAAGTAACCTGCCAGAAGCAGTTCGACGGCAGGAATCCAGCCAATTCGTCTTCGCACGTACTTCTTTCGTTCCCATCCTTGCTCGTTCTGTTCCACCCGGTATTTCGGCGTACGCACAA
>JBJKQK010000004.1:0-5059 GCA_046705285.1 Terriglobia bacterium | reverse complement strand
TTGAGTGGGGGAAGTCCTATGCTCGGCATGCCGTGTGTGTAATAGCCATCTTCACTGCTGTCGATGAGATAAATCTTCTGGGTCAGGGTCAGCTTGGCGAGCATGGCATTAACGCGACGATTGATCTCCGCCGGAGAAAGGTGTGGTCTTCCAGACGGTTGAGCTGCCAACGGAACAGAGGAAATAACAGTTGTTAGGAATAAAGCGACGACCAGCTTTATTGGATTCCAAAAGAAATCAAGAATTGCTTTCATGAGCCCTCCCGGATAACTTGAAATGATGCTTGGCGACACAATCCGCGATTTTCCCGCAATTGAAAGTGGTCGTTCAGGGGTCGTAAGATGGGCAACCATCTAAACACCGTAAGCACGCATCACTCGTCCGACCCTTCAATTCCGACGCGACCCCTGCTCGTACCTATGTCTAAATGACAACGCGATGGTAACAAAGGATATCTCAACCGCCGCTATTAGCCCGAGACCCCGACTGTTGCCGGGATGAATCGGCTCCACAAATTATCTTGCCTCGCACCATTCCAATATATCCCTCTCAGTTCAATCTTCTGGAAAAAGTCCGAGGCGGACTTTGAGGATTCAATGCGTTTGCTCTGATTTCCAATCAACAGATGTGCGATGGCCAAATCCCGATGAAAAAGGGGATTAAACGGAGTCAATATAGTCGCTGAGGCAGTTTTTCAGTATGGGAATAGTTCCGGAATCATGTGCCCTGGCCAGCGTAGAAGTACGCCGGATTCACATTCGCGACCGGGAAAACAGCCAAACGTAGTTCCGTGCCTCCATAGGGCACGAGAGTGATCTGCTCAACCTCTTCGTTCAGTTGCTCTGAAAGAGTGGCGGGATCTGGCAGGGGAGGCGTAAACGTCCATCGATGATCGACATTTTGAATTCGTGTCAGATTCCATCTGCGGAGACGCCGTGCGTCTGTAACCAGCCGAATTGGGGGGTGAAGCCAGGGATCAGACTCAACATTACCTTCCTGGACGCTGACGTGCACAAGCGGCTCCTTGTCATTGAGTACTAACGCATAATCCCAAGAACCTTCGGGCGTCAGATCCCATGCAGGAAATTCAGCGTTTGCGAACTTGTCAGGTACAGTTTGCCACTGCCCCGCGATCGGCAACGCGTACACCAGCGGGCCACGTTCAATGGCAATCCCGTTATCCGGCCAATTGGTCGTTGCAGCTTTCATGGGGAGTGTAAGTCTGATCTCATCTCCAGGGGCGAAGCGCCGGCGTAGCGTGACAAAACTGCCCGAGTCCGTTTTCGCTCCCGTATCCGCACCGTTTACTTCGATTCGTGCCCCTTCACACCAACCGGGAATACGCAGGTGTAATGCAAACTCTGCAGATGGAGACCTGGCAATCCGAAAATTGATCTCGTTTGAGAACGGATAAGTTGTTTCTTCAATGATCTCCACTTGCTGACCTTCGTCACCAATCGCAGCTTTCAAGCGGCACGGCCCGTACAGGGTCGCCGCGAATCCGTCTTCGTGAGCATCCTTCATCCACATCCGGCCCACGTAGTTCGGCAGGAATCGATTCACATTTCCTGGACAGCAGGCAATGATATAGCCCGGCGAAGGCCGGTATGACATGCGCTGCATGTAGCGATAGTATTTGATGACCTTTGGTGGAACACCCTTCAAAACTGCCAGGTGATCGCTTGTTGCCGAGGCCAGAAACTGATTAGGACATGAGTAATACTGCAAGGCACGCCAATCCTTTTTGAGTGCACCCATAGCTGCATTAAAAGTCGCCCGCTCAATGCGGTCTGAATAGCCAGCGTCTCCTGTGGCCATCAACAGGTAGCCCCAGTTCCAAGGGTAATCGGTGTTATCACACGTTTCATGTCCATCGCGGGTTGTCACGGTGCTGAGCATTTCAGTGCTTGAAGGCGTACCATCCACCAACATATGGTGCTCAAATACCTTGCGCTGAGCAGACACCGCCAACTCAAGGTACCGCCGCTCGCCAGTGTACATATAGAGGAGAGCAGGCAGCTTTGTGTGCTCGGCATAGGTGACGCCGTGACAGGAAACAGGTCCCGGGGCCAGCATCGATTTCTCGAGCAGGGCGTCAAAGTTTGAGTTTGAAGATGTCTTTTCCTGGAATTGGTCCCAAGTGGCGATCGCCATCTGCAGCAGACGACGGTCGCCGGTTTTGCCGTAAAGGATCAACATCGGCTCAATGTTATTTTCTTCACGGCTCCCGACGTACTTGTAATCGCCTTCGACATAATGTCGCCTGAGTGCGTTCAACACCGGTTCCCCGCCTGTCCACGATTGCCATGCGAGAACTCCTCGGAAGAACACCACGTGCGGCCAACGATGATAATTACCGGGCCCTTCAAGAAAGGTAGGACCCAAATATCCATTCTTGCCCGGATGCGAAAGCGTAAAACGGATCAGCTTCAGGGCCTGATCCAACAACTGCTCATCTTGGAGTGCTATCGCGCACCTAACCGCACCATCGCACCAGTATCCAACTTGTTCCCATGGCGCCCAATCAGCTTTCTCATTCGTCTCGTCCTTGCTCCACGCGTCGCCTGTAAAGGGAGGGAAAATTGTACGGATCTTCCCGGTCAGCCCATCGCGTTGCCTTTCAAGCCAGAGCTTCAACCAGCCTTCGGGTTTAACGCTGCCATAATTGAGCTCTTCGAACACCGCGCCCGGCGCGTGGGTTTTTCGCTGGCGCTGTGAGGTATGATCCTCCTCGGGACTCGACAAACCCAATAAGTCCGTTGGAGTTACCGAGCCAGCCGCGGCCCCGGCCGCTCCGGCCGTAAAAGCAGCCAGGCGCAGTACGTCGCGGCGAGTTAACTGTTTGCCCTTGTCCATCAGCAATCCTTTCGCATGCCAAGATAACACATTACTGTGCACCTCATGGCGAACACGGTGAAATAAGCAGCAACGCTCAGTTCAATGCTGGTTACTCTGACCATGCGCTCATAGGTGCTCGCGAGAAGGTTACCACTTTGTTGGCTCCTCCAGGAGACCTTCCGGCCCTTCTTTCGGGGAGCTTATGTCAATTTGGCCAAGGGTTAGGATGTTCTGTCTCCACAGATCGACATATACTATGCACTTCCGGCAGGGCACTCCAATTGGCAGGATGGACACTGGCCACATGGGGACTTCAGGGTGACGCATGGCCTTCAACGATATGGGATCGTGACGGAAGCCAAAATAAATCCTGCTCGCACTCTCGCAAAAAGTATGCTGCCGCCGTTTTCCCTGTCCGTGTCTGAACTGACAATTGATTCTGAAACAGGAGACGCACCATGAACAGACGATCCTTCATCCTGGACTCGGCAGCCGCCATGCTCCTAAGTGGCGCCCAAGCCGAGGAAAAGCCGGGAAGCAGGCCTGAAGAGCCTCTCCCTCTAAAGATTGACACGTTTTTCAAGGTTGAGAATCTCCCGCTGCTCCGCACGGATGTTCAGACCCACCAATTTTGCAGCTACGACCGGGCTGGGGACAACTATGACCACGAGTATTTTCCCATATACACCGAGCCCAATGGGGAAGTGGTGATTTTTGACGCGATGGGCCCTGGCTGTCTCTATCGGCACCACATGAATATCTGGAAAAGTTCGGGGACGTACAACGCGGCGGCGGCGACCGCAGGTGTCAAGATCCGTTATTACTTTGACGGCGAGGCGCAACCCCGCATCGACATGGATGTCTCCACGTTTTTCAGTCCGAAGAATCCCCTGGGCATCTTCCGCTACCCCCTGGCCGTTGACGGAGGGGACGATTTCAGAGTCATGTACTGTCCTATGTTCTTTAAAAAGAGACTTAAAGTCGCCTTAAGCCGAGAACCCGGTGGGCCTGGCAGTGACCAGATCCCGTGGTATGGCCGGTACAACAAACTGCCCAAGCGTCGCAACCACTGGTACGAATACACCTATCACACCTTCACTGAGGATCCGGGCATCCGATCCTGGACCCCGGCACAGAACGAGTCGGTGCTCTTTTCGCTTTGGGATCGCCGAAAATTAGGACATGACCCCAAACCCGCTGAAGGTAATGAGAGGAAAGCCTGCTCCCTCCCCTTGCCGGCCGGGAGTCAGATCAGTCTCGCGGACCTCGCCGGAGCCGGTTCAATCAGCAGCCTGCGCATCCGCCTCGATCCCGTAAATGAACAGACCCTATTCCAGACCTGGCTCAAGATAACCTGTGACGGCGAATCACAGGCCCAGGTGGAGGCGCCGTTGGGCGGCTTTTTCGGGGCAAACAGAAAATCGCTTGATGCATCTTTTTCAGCTTTGCCGCTGGGCTACTCTCCGTCTTCAATGTACTGCTATTTCCCCATGCCCTATTGGAAGTCTGTCAGAATCACAATCGAAAACAGAGGCCAACAGGATGTCACAACAGTAGAGGCTACTGTCCAATACAAACCTTCAAAAGCCTACTCCTACCCGGAAAAGGATTGTGGATATTTCTTCGCTCACTATCGCAAGGAATTCCCACGGAAGGAGGGAATTGATTATACGTATCTGGACTGGGCCGGAACAGGACACGTGGTAGGCCACGTCGTTTCCAGATTTGACACGAGCATGGAGGAAGACGAACGAACCTATTTCGACTGTAGCCGAACACCTCAGATTTATGGCGAAGGATTTGAAGACGATCACAACATGGGTTGGGGGCTGAAAAATATACAACACGCAATCTTCGGCGCGACTGCAGCGCATGGTGGTTCAGGAACCGCCTACCGTTTCTTTACACCCGATCTTTATTTTTTCCATTCATGCGTCAAGCACGGTCATCAAGTCTATGGACCCCACACCCCGTTGGGCCACGAGGGATTGTACCAGGTGGGGAGCGAAGAGAGCGTGACGTTCTTCTACGGGCGGAAATCACCAAGCCTGAATCTCACAGACGAGCTGGATGTGGGCAACCAGGCATCCGAGTTGAAACATGCGTATCAGGTTGTAGGTCGCCGTGAAGATACAGAGGGTGTTCCTCCCCGGTATTTCCTGCTGGGGGAATTCTGGTATGAGGGAGAGTTCAACAATGTGCTCTTTAACATGCCACCCAT
>JBJKQK010000003.1:0-8462 GCA_046705285.1 Terriglobia bacterium | reverse complement strand
GGCAGCGACCAGCTTTCATAAAGCGCCGCCAGGATCAGAAAAACGAACAGGAATGACATCGCGAAAATCATCATCGGCGAAACGCCGCGCGCTGCTTTTGCTTCCTGATACGACATGCCCATCCAGTCGTAGCCCATACCGGTGGGCATCGTTTGGTTAAAGACGTGCTCGAGGGTGGCCATGGCTTGCGTCGAGCTGTAGCCGGAAGCCGCACTGATATTAAGCTCAACGGAATTATACTCGTCGTAATGCATGATGAATTCCGGGCCATAGCGCGTCTCGAATTTCGCCAGAGCTGATAGCGGGACCATTTGACCAAGGTCATTTCGAACGTAGTATTGGCTCAAATCTCGGGTGTTTGTCCTGTAGGGTCCCGCCCCTTCCACGTACACCTGCCATTGCCGGCCGAAGCGGTTGAAGTAGTTAACAAAATAGCCTCCCATGAAGGTCTGGATGCTCTGATAAATGGCGGCAACGGGAATGCCCAGCTTGAGCGCCTTTCTGCGATCTACGTCCACAAACTTCTCCGGCACGCTTGGCCTGAAAGAGGTACTGATGCTGGCAATATCCGGGCGCTTGCGGGCGGCGGCCATGAACTTCTCGACATTGGCCCACAGGTAGGGGATGCCGCGGCCATTTCGATCTTCGAGAATCATCGTAACGCCACCCGAAGTCCCCACACCCGGAATGGCGGGCGGGGGAAAGGAAAAGACGGTCCCTTGCGGAAGCTGCGGCAGTACGCTGTTTAAGTGATGTTCGATGGCTTCAAATTGCTCGTCCGGTTTCTTTCGCTGGCTCCAGGGCTTTTCAACGGCGAAAAAGAAGGCGGTGTTAGGTGTCTGGACGTAGCTCAGCAGGCTGAAGCCGATGACGCTGGTGACGTACTGGATACCCGGAGTTTTGGCAATGATACGCTCGACAACTCGCGCAGCCTCGCCCGTTCTTTGTATTGAAGAGTCCTGCGGCAGCTCCATGTTCACAAAAACATAGCCCTGGTCTTCAGTGGGCAAAAAGCCGGTCGGCAATCGTTCCCCAAAGTAAAACGCGCCAAACACAATCGCTCCGAGGAGGACCATGGCGATGACACTCTTGCGAATCAATTGTCCCGAAATGCGAATGTAGAGCTCTCTTCCGCGGTCGAAGGTGCGATTGAACCAATCAAAGAACCAGCCCAGCGGACCTCGTGACTTTTCCCGTCGCAGCAGCAACGCGGCCAGAGCGGGGCTGAGGCTTAGGGCGTTGAAGGCGGAAATGATGACGGAAACAGCAATCGTCAGGGCAAACTGCTTGTAAAGCTCCCCGGTGATTCCGGGGATGAATGCTGTAGGAACAAAAACGGAGGAAAGAACGAGCGCAATGCCGATCACCGGGCCTGAAATTTCTTCCATGCCCTTCAGGGCGGCCTCCTTCGGCGCCAGTCCTTCTTCAATGTGGCGCTCGACGACCTCAACGACCACGATGGCGTCGTCCACCACCAGGCCGATAGCCAGCACCAGCCCGAACATCGTCAGAGTGTTGATGGAATAGCCAAATACGGGGAACAAGATGAATGTGCCAATCAACGAGACGGGCACGGCCAAAAGCGGAATCAGCGTCGCCCGCCACCCTTGCAGGAAAAGATAGACCACGAAAATGACCAGGAGGATGGCGATTAGAAGCGTCAAGACGATTTCTCTGATACCCTCCGTCACAGCTCGCGTCGTGTCGAGCGATACCACGTATTTCATGTCCTGAGGGAAATGCGGCTTCCATTGGGCCATCAGCGCCTTGACGGCGTTTGCCGTATCAATAGCATTCGCGCCGGGCAAGGGGAACACGGCAATGATCGCGCTCGGCTTTCCGTTCAGACGACCCTTCAGCGTGTAAAACTGCGTTCCCAGCTCAATCTTCGCCACATCCTTGAGCCGCACGACGCCGCCATTGGGATTTTCGTGAACGATGATGTTGCCGAACTGCTGCGGCGTCACCAGACGTCCCTGGGCGAGCACCGGGTACGTATATTGCTGGCCCGGCGGCACCGGCGGCCCACCGATTTGCCCGGCCGGGTTCACCGTGTTTTGTGACTGGACAGCGCTGATCACATCAGATGCTGTGAGTCCGAGCTTGGCCAGCTTTTGCGGATCCAGCCAGATTCTCATCGCATACTGGCCCGACCCGAAAATCAACACATCGGCCACTCCCGGCACGCGTGCAATCGGATCGACGAGATTGATGTAGGCGTAGTTGGCTAGAAACTGCGCGTTGTGGGTGCCATGCGGGGAATAGAGGGCAATGAGCATCAGCGGATTGTGGGTGGATTTCTGGATCGTTACCCCGTATTGCGCCACTTGCGACGGCAACTGAGAGGCAGCCTCGGTCTCGCGCTCCTGAGTAAGCATCAGGTCAGTGTTCGAGTCGGTCCCGACGGCAAAGTCCATGACCATGGTCGTCTGGCCGTTGGCGGTGGCGTTGACGGACCACATGTAGTTCATATGGTCTACCCCGCTCATCTCCTCCTCAATGGGTGTAGCCACCGATTCGGCGAGGGTCTTGGCGTCGGCCCCGACGAAGGTAGCTCGAATCTGGGTCTCGGGAGGGGTGATATCCGGGTATTGGGATACCGGAAGGCGGAGGACAGTGATGACCCCCAGGACAACCGTCAGGATAGCAATGACGATGGCGACAATGGGGCGGTTGATGAAAAATCTCGACATCGGTTATTCTTACCCGGCTTTGGGATTGTACGGCTCCGGCTTCACGACCATCCCGTCCCGCACCTTCTCAGTGCCCACTACCACTACATGTTCGTGAGGCTTGAGGCCATGGGTGATGACCCACAGAGTTTTAACCTGCGGCCCTACTTGAACGCTTCGGATGCTGATCCGGTTACCGGCGCCGACCACGGCCACCTGATAGCTGCCCTGAAGTTCTATAACCGCAGGCTGGGGGACAAGGAACGCATTGTGCAACACTTCCGTGACGGCGCGGACAGTTGCCGTCTCCTCCGGGCGGAGAATGTCCCGGGGATTCGGAAAGGAGCCCACGATCCCAATGGTTCCCGTTTGAAGATTCATCGCCCGGTCAGCGAAGAGAATTCGCCCCGGATAGCCGTAACTCTTGGCGTTCGCCAGAATGAGCTGGAGCGGAACGGGCTTCATGCCGGAAAGCAAATTCATGCCGCCGGAGCTGATCCCACCGGTCATCCGCAGCCACTCGACGTCGCTAATCTGGAAGTATGCCTTGATCGGATTCATCTGGGAGACGCTCGTGAGCACGCTGGAGGGTGCAACCAGATTACCTACCTGAACTTGTGCAACGCCGGCGATGCCGCTGATGAGCGAGCGGACCCTGGTATAGCCCAGGTTCAATTGCGCCTGCTCGACAGCCGCCTTGTCGGTTTCAACGGAGGCTTCAGCCTGCAACTCGGCCTGCCTGTCGTCTTCAAGCTGCATTTGCGGAATCGCGTGAACTTTGGCTTCGGGAATGTCACGGTTCACGTCGAGCGTAGCCTTGCCGAGTTGAGCCTTTGCTTGCGCGAGTTCGCCTTCAGCCTGGTCGAGGGCCGCTTGAAAGGGGCGAGGATCAATTTCAAAGAGGACCTGCCCCTTATGCACGAAGCCACCCTCATGGTAATCCTGTCGGATCAGGTATCCGCTTACCTGCGGTGAAATCTTGGCGTTGACGTAGCCCATCAACGTCCCTGCCCAGCTACCATAGATCGGCACATTCTTCTGAACAACCGGCGCGACTTCAACAACCGGCGCAGGGTATTGGCGCGGCGGCGCGGCGGCTGTCCGATGCCCGCATCCGGAGTAGAAAGCCAGCCCGAACGTAGCCAGAGCCACAATCAGCCATCGCCTCGGTTTCATTGCTTTCCTGCTCACAAACCATTCCTCCTTAGACTTTCCTCGCTCAACTACATTTGGCGAACTCCCGCCGGAAATGCAGTTTTTGAACCTCGCTACCGGGCGAGATTCGGATACAGTCTGGTTGCCCCACCTGCCAGGGCCACCGTTATCGCCGCCAGCACGATAAAATCCACGCCAACGCCGTATAAGGTGCTGCCGCCTCGAACCATCAGAGCTCGCATTGCATCTACCTCATAGGTCAGGGGATTAATCCTTGCGACCAGCTTCAGCCAATCCGGCATGATCGAAATCGGATAGACCGCGTTGCTGGCAAAAAACAAGGGCATCGTCAATATCTGCCCGATACCCATAAACCGTTCACGAGTTTTGACAATGCACGCCACAATGAGTGAAAACGTTGAAAAAGCAGCGGCGCCCAGCATGACCGCAAGGGCCACGCCTGCCAGCGGACCAAACTGCCATTTAATTCTCACCCCCAGCAGCCACGCCAGCAGATAGACGGTGCATCCCTGAGCCAGTCCACGCACCCCGGCGGACAATGCCTTTCCGGCTACGAGCGCCACACGCGATGCTGGACTCACCAGCAGTTTGTGGACAATGCCGAGGTCTCGCTCCCAAATGACCGCGATGCCGTAGAAAATTGCAATGAACAGCACGCTCTGTGCCAGCACGCCCGGCGCCATAAAGTCCAGATAGCGCAACTGCCCGGTGGGGATGGCCCGGATTCGGGTAAACACCTCGCCAAAGATTGCAAGCCACAGAGCCGGCTGAACGGCTCGCGTCGCTAATTCTGTTGGGTCGTGGCGGAGCTTCCGCAGCTCCATTTCAGCCAGGGCAAGGCATTGGCGCATGAATCGCGGAGAATGACTTGCTACCTGGGAGACAGTTCCCACCTTAACCCAAGCGGGCGGCAGTCTGTCGATTACGCGAGATTTCACGGTAATTGCCTCCGCTATCCAGCACATTTCCAGTGTAATAAGCAAATACTTCGTCGAGCGTGGCATCGGGACGATCGATCGATGTCTTCAAGTCTTCAGGCCGCCCGAGCGCAGCGACGCGTCCGAGGTTCATGATGGCCACCCGGTCACACAAGTTTTCTGCTTCATCCATAAAATGCGTGGTCAGAAAGATCGTCATGCCGCGTTCCTCCCCCAGCAAACGGAGGTGCTGCCAGACCGCCTGCCGCGCTAGAGGGTCGAGCCCCACCGTCGGCTCGTCCAAAAACAGCACCCGCGGCTGGTGGAGGATCGCCAACGCAATCTCCAGGCGACGCATCATTCCCCCTGAATACGTCCGCACCTGCCGATGCGCCGAATCCTCGAGGCCAACGAACTGCAACGCCGCCCGGATCCGAGGCTGCCGCTCTGACCGGGGCACACCGTAGATCTTGGCGAAAACGAGGAGGTTCTCGTAAGCCGTCAATGTTCCGTCCACCGATACCAGTTGCGGCACATAGCCGATTTCCGCCCGCACGCGCGGCGCACTGCTGGTGACATCAAAACCTGCAACAGTGGCCTGGCCCGAGGTTGGAGGCAGCAGCGTGGTCAGCATCTTGACCACCGTCGTCTTGCCCGCTCCATTTGGCCCTAGAAGGCCGAAGATCTCACCCGCAAGAACGGAGAGGTTCAGCTCGTTCACCGCCGTCAAGTCGCCAAAGCGTCGAGTCAACAAAGAAGTTTCGATCATGCTCATCGGTGTACCCTTGAAAATCAATCCCGGGTTGTCACGGACTGAAACTTTTCCCGCAAAGTTCGCAGCTCGCGCTGGATCGCCGCGATTTCATCCCTGCCCAACGGCGCCACCACCTCCGCCAGACGTTTTTCTGTTGCTTGGCGCGCCGTACAAATAATCCTTCGCCCATGTGCATTCACCGAGAGGGCAACCAGCCGCCGATTCCCGGGGGGGATTCGGCGCTCGACCAGGCTTCGCCGGACCAATCCTTCAACCAGCCGCGACGTTGCAGGCAGCGATAGGGCCAGGAAATCCGCCAACGCTGAGAGGGAGGCCCCGGGCGTGCGGTTCAGGAACACCAATGTGCGAAACTGCGGGACGGTCAGATCGGACCCGCGGTGGCGCCGCATCTGGGAGCGGATATACCGCATCAAGACCGGAACTGCTTCCAGGATTTCGGCCGCACAGTTTCCGGGAGAAAACATCGCAATAGTTGATTGACGCAACTGTTGCATAAGGCAATTATGGGGCACTTGCGGGCCGGCGTCAAGGGTATTGATCTTGCTTATGCCCTATTCCTCCGCCGGCCATTCACCGCCAAGGCATCCTTCAACATAAGGAAGGTCGGTGACCCATCTGGAGAGCATTTACGGTTTGCCAGTCAAGTTGCTTCTAAGCCAGCGATAATTCCGAGCCCCGGCGACCGGGTTTCCAGGCCAGCTACAGGCACCTCTCGTCTCCTCACGCTGCGTTCGCGAGGTGTTCCGACCTCATTGTTCAGCCCACGCTTTCTGCGCTGTAGCGAGCGATAAGGCCGGTGCGCACCGCGTGGCGGAAGACGCCGAGGAACGCGCGGCAGGCAAGAACCAGCGCGAGCGCAGTCAGGGCTGTACAGATCAGCATGGATTCGAGTGAAACGCCCCCGCCTTCAACTATCCCTCGCATACCCTCAAATACATACGATGCTGGCACGAGGCGCGCCGGCCATTGCAACCACCGTGGAAGCGCCGATAGCGGGTAGAAGACGCACGCCAACGGCGAAAGCAGGGCCGGAATGGGCCAGATCAGCCACTCCGCCGCCGGCCCCCAGCGCAGCACGACTGCTGCGCCGAAAATCCCAAGTGCGATTCCAAAAAGGAACAGCATCAGCAGGAACGGGACCAGCATCACCCCGTAAACGAAGAACGAAAGGCCGAACAATGCAGTTGCCAGAATAACCATAACCGCCAGGACCACGATGCTGGTCACCACGCTGAAGAGAACCAGGCCAATGAGATATTCAGAAATCGAAAGTGGTGCGGCAAAAATGTTCAGGAAGTTGCGCGACCAAACGTCCTCCATGAAGGCAACGATAACCCCGTGGAGCGCCCGAACAAGAAAATCCCACAGAACGATGGCCCCGAGGAGTGCAGGAATGAAGTTGAAGCGTGTAGACGAGACGCTGTTCAGATAGCGGCTGATGATTCCCCATAAAACAATATCCACAGCCTGCCAGGCAAAAAGTGGCACGACTCTCGCAGAACTGCCACGCAGCAGGTAGTACAGGCGAAGCAGGACGGCCGAAATCCGTCGCAGGCGGGTGGTCATACTCGTCAATCCTCCAAAGTCAGCGGCTCGCGAGCCACCGTCACGAAAAGATCCTCTAAGGATTCTTTGCCGTGCTCGGCAGGCAAGGTTTTGGGATCACCCTCCAGCAGAACCTTCCCGTGGGAGAGAAACAAGACACGGCAGCAAACCTCAGATACTTCGTACATGTTGTGAGAAGTCCACAAGACGCCGACTTCATTCGTCGCTGCGAAATCACGGATACGCAAACGGATTTCCCGGGCACTCGCAGGGTCCAGTGAAGCCGTAGGCTCGTCCAGCAACAGGAGGCGAGGACGATTGAGCATTGCCTTGGCCAATGAGACCCGTGTCTGTTCGCCTGAAGAAAGCACGCCGCACTTGGTGTTGCGGAATGGGAGAAGATCGAACTCGCGGAGCAAAGCTTCGATATGCTCCGTCGCGGCGGGCACGCCGTACATCATGGCGAACACGCGCAGGTTCTGCCAGACCGTGAGATTGCCAGGAAGCGGTGCATAGGCCGCGGTGAAGTTCGTCCGTTCCAGGGCTAGACGCCGGTGCGAGGCGACGTCTTTGCCATCGATCATCACCCTGCCGGCACTCGGCGCAAGTACACCAAGGATGATATTGATAGTGGTCGTTTTGCCCGCACCATTGGGCCCAAGCAGTCCGACAATCTCGTGGCACTTGACCCCAAAGGAAATCGCGTCCAGAGCCACCTTAACTCCATATTGCTTGCTAAGGCCTTCGACCGCCAGGACAACCGATGCTGGTCCTGCTTCGCGACCCTTTCGAAGAGAATGCATATGTCAGACCGCTTGAATGCAACTTTGCCAGTTTGGCACGCTCTCAGACCACCTTGCAAGAAATGCGGAGGGAAAATAGGCACGGGCGAGAAAACAATCCGCCCGGTGTGGAGAGCCCCATGCGACGAATTGTCAGCGCATGAGCAAAATGTCGATTTCGGAAGCGGTCGAGGTCATGAGGGAGCCAGTGCACCGCTTACATTGACGGCGGTGCTGCATCCAGGGCACTTCCCCAGTTCTTATTCGGTGTAGGCCCCATATTAAGCTCCAACGTTGCGCCATTCGCTATGTCGTTTTGACTGAACCATGGTTTGTTCCACGGTTTGCCGTTTAGCGTTGCTGACTGAATGTAAACATTGTTCTGTGAATTGTTATTGGCCACAATGACGAAGTCTTTCCCGTTGCCGAGATGGAGAGTCACCTTGTTGAAGAGTGGACTACCGATTTCATAGTTGGCGGTGGCCGGGTCAACAGGGTAAAAGCCCATGGCGCTCAGTACGTACCAGGAGGAAAGGGAGCCTTGGTCATCCATCCCCGGAAACCCGAGTCCGTACTTATCGCTGCCGTACAATTC
>JBJKQK010000002.1:0-8445 GCA_046705285.1 Terriglobia bacterium | reverse complement strand
GCCGGCGCTTCCGGGGACTTCAGTGAACAGGGGTGGCTGGCGAACTCGACATGGCATGCTGCGCAAAATCCGTCCTCGCTTAGTCGCTGATGGAATGTTAAACTGATTAAGCTTGATCAGTTTTTGTGACCGGACACCATTGAACCCTAGAGGCCACAGAATCTCCGATTTGTGGCGTTTCTTGTTTTTGGAGGGTGGTTGCGAGAGCGGAACAAGTTAATCTGCATGTGACAAAAGGAACAAAAGAAGACGTATGGACAAAGAACAAGGAACAGTGAAATGGTTCAATGACTCGAAGGGCTATGGATTCATTCAGCGCGCGACGGGCGAGGATGTTTTTGTGCACCACTCGGCCATCCAGGCGGAAGGATTCAAATCGCTCGCCGAAGGTGAAGCTGTGGAATTCACAGTCACCAAGGGTCCCAAGGGGTTCCAGGCAGCGAACGTAACAAAGCTCTAAAAGGAACCATCCTCGATGCCCGCGCCTTGCGTGAATGCAGCGGCGCGGGCTAGAGATCTCCCAGGGAAGCTTCGCGTCCGTTCAAATCCAAAATCTCGCATTCCAGCTAAAAGCAGACAGCAGAGACTGCTTCTACCGCATCGTCGATCCCAAAGAGGGCGACGGGGAAATCATGCGGAAAGCCCGGAGCAGCCTCTCCCTCACCGCTTCACACTGTCTGGCCAGGAACTCGACAAATTCCTGGAAAGCCGCTGCCCTACACGACGGCTAATTTGGTAGACTCTGTCTTAACCGGAAGCTCTTTTTCTTCTCTATCATCGTTTTAGATATTCTTTTATTTAACCCCATTTATTAATTCAGAATTATTATCTCATCTCGACACCGGAACCGCCGGATCGCTCCCGCACCATTTGGTGTCTTTGGGCCATCATATATTGTTGGCGCATGAGACTGCTGGGGTGTCGAATCGAACATATGAGAAAGGGGGAAACCATGCCAATCGGCAGGTGCATTGCGGGAGAATCTGTTCAAGGCGTTCGGAGTTCGGTTAGGAATGCCAGCGGGAATCAAATTCCGCGTTGTTTCTGGTGCAATCGCGCTCGGAACTCTCTGCTTACGACTTTCCTCACGTTCTGTTTTCTTTCGTTGGCTGTGGGCTCTTCCCTCGCCGCAAATCAGAATGTCCTGACCTGGCACAACAACAATGCGCGCACAGGCGAGGACCTGCACGAAACGATTCTTACGCCCTCCAACGTCAGGCCTGCAACTTTCGGCAAGTTGTTTGTGATTCACGTAGACGGCAAGGTGGACGCTCAACCTCTCTACCTGGCAAACGTTTCTATTCCCGGCAAAGGCCGACACAACGTCCTCTATGTTGCCACTGAGCATGACAGTGTCTACGCTTTTGACGCAGACAACGGCCATGAGTTGTGGCACGTTTCCCTGCTCAAGCCCGGCGAAGTTCCGTACCATGACCCCCAGTGCGGACAGGTCACTCCGGTGATGGGTGTAACGGCTACTCCAGTGATCGATCCCTCGGCCGGACCCCACGGAACCATCTATGTGGTTGCTATGAGCAAGACTCCTTCAGGCAAAATCATTCAGCGGCTTCACGCCCTTGGGCTCACGACTGGCAAGGAAGAATTTGGGGGGCCGGTGGTGATTCGCGCCAGGTATCCAGGCACTGGCGCCGGCAGCCACGACGGCATGGTAGTCTTTGCCTCCAAGCAGTATAAGGAGAGAGCGGGCCTGCTCCTGTTGGGCCATACCGTTGTTACATCCTGGGCCTCGCACTGTGATATCCCTCCATATACAGGCTGGATAATGGATTACAACGGGCTATCACTCAAGCAGAAAAGTGTGCTGAACATTACGCCAAACGGGAGTGACGGCGCCATCTGGATGAGCGGTGCGGGACCGGCGGCCAGTCCTTCAGGAGCCTTCTACCTTCTTGCCGCCAACGGCACATTTGACACCACATTGAACAAGAACGGATTCCCAAGCCACGGCGATTACGGCAATGCTTTCCTCAAGATCATCATCGATCACGGCGAACTTAAGGTAGCTGACTACTTTGACATGGAAAACACTGTAGCCGAATCCGCACGCGATGAAGACCTGGGCTCAGGCGGAGCGATGGTTCTGCCTCCCATGAAAAACGCTAAGGGTCAGATTGTTCGCCTCGCCGTGGGCGCAGGAAAGGACAGAAACATTTATCTGGTGAATCGCGAACACATGGGCAAGTTCAACCCGCATCGGAATAATATTTATCAGGAACTGTACCACGCGCTGAGCGGCATGGAATTCGCCTCGCCCACATACTTTGGCGGAAAGGTCTATTATGGCGCTGTCGGTGATCATATTCGAGCGTTTCAATTTCATGACGCCAGGCTGGAGCCCAAACCGGTGTCGATGACCACGAATACTTTCGGGTACCCGGGTGCAACGCCCAGCATTTCGGCAAACGGAACAAAGAACGCCATCCTGTGGGCCGCCAAGAATGGGCCTACAGCCGTGCTGTACGCGTATGACGCCGACAACCTGACGCACATGCTTTACAGCTCCGACATGGCACCCGGAGGCCGAGACCATTTCGGTACCGGCAACAAATTCATTACTCCAACCATCGCCAACGGCAAGGTGTACGTGGGCACCACGGATGGCGTCGGTGTTTTCGGCCTTCTCAATCGACACTAACGTCGGGTGTATGAAATCCCCTGATTGGGCCATGACAACTCAAGCTGAGTCTTTCCCGGGAGCATCGCTTCCTCTGCTGCTCAACGACCTTCCGTGGAAGAATCCACAGGCATTTGCGGTTTCCAAAGGTAGTCGCCAGTGCCAGAACAAGCCCCTGTCCTGCGAAACCGTCGTCGTCTGCAACCCGCTGATTCTACAGTTTGAATGATTCCCGGCGTCACCCGATGGTGTGGCATTTATCACGCCAATCAGTGAGGACGCTCACTGACAATCTGGTCGTCCCGCCCTATGTTAAATTCGTGAGCAGGCGCTGGCTAAGGGGGATGGACCAGCGCGTTTAGAGAGCCGCCTGGCCCGATAATAACCCGCCAGCGCCGTCCACAGAGCGCGAAAGGAGCATGACCATGGCGGGCAAACACTTAGCTGTAAAGTCCGAAGAGCGTATTGCTCCCTTTAAGGTCACGGAGTTCGACCGAATTTTCGACCGCATGCACGAAATGCAGGAAGTGATAGCGCGTCGCGCGTTCGAACTGTTTGAACACGGAGGGAGGATTTTCGGCCGAGATCTTGATCACTGGTTTAAGGCAGAGTCTGAGCTGCTGCATCCGGTCAGCATCAGCATTGAGGAAACCGACGAGGGACTCAAAGTGGAGGCTGAAGTTCCGGGGTTCAAAGCCGAGGAACTCGACGTCAGCGTTGAACCTCGGCGTCTGACGATCACAGGCAAGCGAGAAATCGAAAGAGAAAGGAAGAGGGGAAAAACCGTCTATTCCGAAAGCAGCGCGGACAGAATCCTGCGAGTTGTTGATCTGCCAGTGGAAGTAAACGCAGAAAAAGTCAGCGCCTTGCTGAGGAACGGGATACTGGAATTTGAGTTGCCCAAAGCTGTTCCAGCAAAGAAGATCTCTATCGAGAAGAAAGCAGCGTAAGGACCAACCGCCCACGGCGGGTGAGAGGGAAGTATGGATTCGGCTCAGGATGGTGACTGAAGTGTCTCGCCGGCTCGGACGCAGACGACCTGAAGGCAATCCTGCGGTCCCGGCCCCAGCAAGAGCGACCCCCAATTTCCCTCTCATCGCCAGGCGGCATGATAAGGCAATAAGAGAGCTGTAGAGGAGGCCGAGATGAGAGGCAAACCAACTTGGAAACCGGTTGGCCTTTCTGCACACAAATGGCAGCAGGCAGGCCGGCAGCGGCGCCCAGTTGGGTCGCAACCGCCAAAGCGGCTGACCCCTAGACCATTTGAGAGAACCTCCAGATTGAGGCAGGCTCCCTCGAAACGAAAACCCTGAGGTTCCCTCGTGGGCCTAGTTCTTAGACGATGAGAAGGAGGATGCCATGTCAATGTCTCAAAGGTTGCAGGAGTATCTTGATTCCAGCAACGTCCGCTTTGAATTGCTTCCTCACTACCCGGCGTTTCCCGCTCAGAAGACGGCGCAGTCGCTGCACGTTTCGGGAAAGCACTTCGCAAAGTCTGTTATTTTGCATGCAGACGGGCGCCTGGTGATGGTGGTTCTCCCCGCTTCGCACCGGTTGAACTTACATGATCTCAGGCAGGAAATCGAGGCGCGGCACCTGGAGATGGCACCGGAAAGTGAGGTTGAGAATATCTGCTCAGATTGTGAACTGGGAGCTTTCCCGCCCTTCGGACATTTCTACGGAATGGAAACCTGGGTTGACCGAGCGCTGTCAAAGTCGGAAGAGATCGTGTTCAATGCCGGGACTCACACCGAAGCCATCCGCATGAAGTACGCAGATTACTTGAAGCTGGAAAATCCGAAGATGGCAAGCTTTGCAGATCCAGAATCAATGGCTGCATAAATAAAGGTTCTTGTCGTGCATGTCCGATGAAGAAGAGGCTGAGGGCGAGCCTGTTACGAGTTTGCTCGCGGAGGGGCGGTCCATCCTTCGGAGAGTCCACGTGAGCCTGAGAGAGGCCCCGCGGGGCGCACATGGAAGGATCATCCGTAGACAAAACAAAAGGCGGCCGTCGCCGCCTTCTTCATTTTCCGCTCTTTTCATCGGAGACCCGCGATCGAGCCTCAGAAGAGTTCCCCTCTGTCAGGGACCGCTTGCCCGAAACTGCCGGGTCGCTTTGGCTACCTCTTCTTCCTGCTCGCTACGGCCTGGATCCCGGCCGCCCTGCCCTCAGGTTCAGCGGGTCTCCGGAGCCCAGATAGATTCCTCTGCTACCCTCCACCTATTTAGATGCGTGCAGCACCTCGCAGGTTAACTTTAAATGAGTCGGAATGTCGCCCACCGATCAAGCTTGTTTCCGCCTTCACCGGACAACTCTGCAACGCTTGCGCAAGTCGGCGCAGCGATCTCCACTTCTTCAGGTCCGCTGTTCCCATGGCTCCTCATCCCGAATCTCCTTTTCAGTGATTACCAAGCAACAAGGGTGTTGTCTTCTCGTTCCGCGCACCATGGGCTCAGAGACTCCGTCTCGCAGCTTGCCCAAACATACGCATCAAATCCGGAAGGCCCGTCAGTAATGTGCTGCTCACAGACCATGTGGCCGGCTGTAGATGGCATCCCCAAACCCATCGCCCAGGTCCCTTCAGGTTGGCTCCGAGAGTTCACTCTGTTTTCGTGTTTATTCGATGCACGGGAGGCCATTGCTTGGAGAATCGTAAGTGAAAGACTTGTTGCCCATGCCGCCGATCATCGAGGCGCGACCGAAGGTTCAGGTCCTGGAGACGTCCGGAAGCTCATTCTCTTCGAACGGACCACCTCAAAGGGCTTCCTTCTCCACCTTCGCCGCTAAACTCGATATTGCCATTTAAAGCAGGCGAAGGAGCTTCGCGGACTCCATTGATCGCTATTGTTCTGAAAAGCTTTGCCTCTTGGATCGGAAGCTTCAGGCGCACCGTCCAAGCCCCCCGAGATGAAGGGTTATACCAGCCTTCGTAGCCGCGTACTGTCCTTGAGAATCCAAGCAGCGGAGAATCAAAACGGTAGGAAGTCAGAGGCAATTTTGGCGCAAACTCCAGGCCGGTTCCGGTGAACTCCAGCCCCAGCAGTTTGGCCGCGGCAAAGAGTGGACAGGCGTGGGTGTGCATGTTCAGCACGGGAAAGTCCGTCCATCCAAGCGGGCTGCCTCCTGTCGTCTCGCCCGGATGCTTGCTGGCCACAGAATTGAGAACGTCGGGGCCGCTCCAGGTGCCATACCAGACTGCCGGGTACACTTCAGCGTGCCGGGCAAAGGTATTCTTCTTCCACTCATCCCAGGCCTTCTCACCGTCCAGCAGGGCCAGGGACCAGACGAGGGTTGCGTTGAGCGACGGCCACACTCCGCCATCCACCTGGGTCCCCGGCTCCACCTTGACCGGACCGTGCGCAAACATGTCTGGACTCTTGCTGATTTGAAGCGCGCCGATCGGCGAAGGCCGGCGAAGCTCCCTGTCGATCACCTGGACGAGCTTCTGAGCCTGGGCCCCGCTCGCGGCTCCGCCAATGATCGCCCATGGCTGCGGTGATACCCACAGCCCTTTCTCGCCCAACCATCCGAGCGTGGGCCCCAGCCAAGCCCTGCGAAACCATCTGCCTGTCCACTGCTGCCGAACAGCTTGGCGGTGCTGATCCGCATGGTCACGGATTTGGGCAGTCGCGCCTTTTATAGCGCCTGCATACTCAAGAAGTTGGGCATAACGGTCAAACACATAAGAAGCCATGGCGGAGTTGAGGACGCTCTCGCTCTTGGCAACGCATTCCTTCACGTCCCGCTGTGGCACCCTTTGCATCACAAGTCCGTCATTCCAGTCGTCATGGAGCATGCGCATCAGGCCGTGTTCGCCCGTTCCGACATCTTCCACAAGATGCCTGTAGCAGCGCGTGAGGAGGCTGCGGACTGGCTCTTTTTCTCCTGGGCGCGGCCCATAAACCGTGGCGATGGATTCATCGAGAAAAGCCTTGTCGCGTGTGGCCAGCACGTACTCGCTGGCGCACCAAAGAAGCCACAGCGGCATGTCACTCGAGTCATCCGACGTTGTGGGCATGGGCATCCCGTGCCCGACAATGCCATAGGGTATCGATCCATCCGGCCTCACCTCTTTCAGCGTATAGCTCAGAACCTGTTTCACAATGGCAGGATCGCTAAAGATAAAGGGCAGGACGTGCTGGAGCGGATCGCGCGCTGCCCCTTGAAACCCCATCACATACTGATAAATGCTGCACTGCGAAATAATGTGGCGCCGAAAGAAACTGTCGAAGGTCAGATTGCTGCGGAGATAATAGTGGTTCCAAGTGACCTCGCGCTCCACCCAGGGCTCACTGTCCACTCGAAAGCGCAGCCCTTCCTTTTTCCATCTGCTGCTCGACTTCCGCCAGGCGTCACGCGCGCTGCGTCGGTACTTGTTAACCAGCGAATCGAGGCTCGCCCCTTGCGGCAGGTAGCCGTACAGAAAAGTGAGTGTCCGGCTTTCGCCGGGGTTCAGAGTGATCTTACGTTCAAGCAGGAGAGAACTCCCGGGACCCGTCTGAGCCAAGTCTCCGTCAAGGCCTCGTTTCAGGCCGGCTGGCTGGCCTGCGCCGCCAGGTCCGAAGAAACCCTTTCCGTTCGTTGACATCTCATCCGCTGGAGCGTCCAGAGAAACCAGGAATGTAGGCGGCGGATTGAGGTCATCAAAACTGGCATGTATGGGTGCGTTTCTCTCGGGCGGAGTCAAGAATGGGTCAGGATTTTTCTCCAGGTCGCAGATTGTCTCCCTCCAACGTTCTTCCTCCTCTGGGAGGCGCCCAAGGAATTCCTTCGACTCGACCAGGCCGGAACCTCCTTGGAGCACTCGAAAGCGATGCTGGAACCGCGCCCCGAAGTCACGCCGCAATTCGCACATGCCTTTCCCGCGCGACTCCATAAAAGAACGGAAGGAGAACTCGTAAACCTGGCATCCCCAGTACTCAAACCAACGCAACAGCGCTCTGGCTGACCTGTGGTTTGTTAAAGTCACCTGCGACAACAGGACCGGATCATCCCCAAACGGTGCAAAAACCACCTGGTCAATCCCGTAGCCATGCCCACGAACTTTCTTTCGGAGGTACCCGATTCCGAAGATTCGTTCGAAGCTCCCAGTCTTCCCCGTATAATACGTGCTCAGGAATACCTTATCATCGGCAAGGTAGCCGAATCCGCCCCCGAAGCAGCCAAGTTCGGGCGCGTGGTCATTCAAGAACTTTGGCGCGCCTTCGTCCTGGCGCACGCGAATGTAGCCGTAATTGGAAGCGACCGCCACAATGCGGTCGTTGCCCACCTGGTGTATGTGTTCGGTTGGAGCGAGAATACCGGGATTGACCTCGGTCACCGCCTTGGGATCGTTGATCTGGTCACACGTATATTGGAAAGCGGGCAGGCCAAATTCGTCATGGACCCATCGCCCGAAGTAGCCCGAACCGTAATCCTTTGGTCCCTGGTCGCCGCTTCCGGCGTGAGCAAGCGAACTGCTCCCGGCATTCACGGCGAGGAAGTCGGCAGGGATTGTGAACCCGCCCGCAGCCAGTGCCATCCCTTCCAAAAACCGCCTTCGATCGATCAGCATTTTGCCCTCCCGGGAGCGCGTGGTGTTGCACTTCAAGTGTGCACAACAGGGATAAACCCCAAGTCCCCGCCTGCCGTCCTGATCGAAAGCAGTATACACCCCAGGATTCAAAGAACCTCGCCAGGCATTGCTGTCCAATGTCTCCTGACTGAGGTTGTCATTTAGTTTTCCCCCAGGTCACGACATCTCTCCCACCAGCATGCACACCGCGCAGCTTTTGAATCCATCGGCAATGGAGGCGCGCTGCCGGGAATA
>JBJKQK010000001.1:0-16421 GCA_046705285.1 Terriglobia bacterium | reverse complement strand
GGAGGAGCATCGAAGCGGGCAGGATGAGGCTACGCGAAGAGCGCAGCCTCGTGCCCCTTTCCTGCTCGTTCGTCTGCAGGTGCTTGTTATCGGCCTTGTGCTCCCGACAGGATCTGAGTGCTTCTCTCTTGAATGACGCCGAGGATCAAGTCATGAACGGGCGATGTAACTTTTTCTTTTTTCAGCTTGGCATCGAGTTTCGTAGCCTGATCGAGAGCTCTTTCAGCTGTATCAACTAAGCTCTTTTCGATTGCTTTCCTGGCGACGGCAGAATCCGCCACCAAGCGATGCCAATGGCGAAGATGCACGTCTCCCGGCGTATACTCGCCGCCGATCTTCATGGACATTTTACTTGCGAGGTCCGGATATACGGCAGCGCTCAACGGATCATAAATTGGAGCACAACGTAGTTTCCCCTGCTCATGCAATGGCGGAAAGTTTCTGCCGTGTGCGTCAGCATTACCAATTAGATGATTGAATATCACAGACCAGTTACTCCCGGGTGCTCTACTTTTTCACGGCCGCACTGCCGTTGTAATATCTCATGGCCTTGTGAAAGGGGCTGTCGTTGCCTGCAATGGGGTACGTATAACGGCTGGCCGTTCACGTGACAAGACAGCCCCAATGACTGGTTGTTAGTTAATCACCCAGCGCTGGCTGATTTGACATCATTGGCCGCCGCCAGAAGAGATTACAACGAACATGCCTTCTCCATGGTGGTTGATTCGAAGCAAGACTCGGCCCTTTGCCTCGCGTGCCAGGCGGTCGAACTCTTCGACGCTGTGGACAGGTTGGCGGTTGACGCTTTCGATGACGTCGCCCTGTTGTATGAACTCGGCTGCCGGACTGTCCTGCTTCACATGAGCAACCAGCACGCCGGTAACATGCTTTGGGATGCCTAACTGATTGCGAAGGCCTGGTGTGAGGTTTTGGACGGAGATTCCCTCGAGCGCGCTTCGCGCCGGAGCCTGAGTTCCCTTGGGACCTGCATTGCCGTTGGCGGGCCGTTCTCCCAAAGTAACCTTGACGCTCATGGGTTTACCATCGCGGAGTATCCCCAATGTAACAGTCGTCCCGGGATTTGTTTCGGTCACCGTGGATGTGAGACTTTCCCGGTCGGTTACGGTTTTGCCATTGAATTTACGGATGACATCACCGTTCTGGATGCCTCCCTTTGCCGCCGGCCCGCCAGGCACAACATCCTGGACCAGCACTCCCGAGTTATCCGGGACGTCAAATTCTTTGGCCAGGCCGGAATTCAGGTTTTGGATGTCAACACCCAGGTAGCCTCTTGAGACCTTCCCGGTCTTGATGAGATCTTCCACCACGTGCTTGACAAGGTTCGATGGAATTGCAAAACCGATGCCGAGAAAGCCGGGCTCGCCCTCCTGGCCTGAATTCGAAATAATCAGGGTGTTGATGCCCACGACCTGGCCCTTCACGTTCACCAATGGGCCGCCGGAATTACCGGGATTGATGGCAGCATCCGTCTGGATGTAATTATCGAAATTGTCCCGTTCGAGGCCGGTCCTGCCTAGCGCGCTGACCGCACCACGGGTCACAGTAAAATTGAGGCCAAAGGGATTGCCGAACGCCATCACAATGTCGCCAACGTGAAGGCCACTAGAGTTGCCCCATTGGGCCACGGGCAAATTGTCGGCGTTGATCTTGAGCACCGCAAGATCACTCGATCGGTCTGAGCCCACAATCTTCGCCTTGAACTTTCGATGGTCTGAAAGCATGACCTCGATGTCTTTTGCATGGCCCCAGAAAATGACATGATCATTCGTAACAATATAGCCCTTGGACGACACGATCACGCCGGTCCCTAATGCGTGCTCCCTCTCCCGTTGCGGAATTCCGAAGCCCGGAGCGTTGCCAAAGAACTGGCGCCACAAGGGATTTGCAAGGAATGGAGATTGGTTGACCTGAATCTCCTGCGTGGTCCGGATGTTGACCACCGCGGGCAAGACAGCCTGGGTAATCCGTTCGTAGGCTTTGTTGAGCTGCTCCAGTTGGTTGATGCCAGGCCCGTCGAGTGGCTGTCCATCGGCCAAAAGAAAATTCGAGGGACGCCGCTGACCAAGATACACAGCCAAGATAGGGGCCAGGCACAGGATGCTGAGGATGCGCAGAGGCCATCCTCGGGACTTTTCATGAAGGTACTGTTTCGAAAAATATCGCATAGGAAAATTCTCCTTTCATCTAATTTGCAAGGGTTTAATCCGTTGGCGAAAAGCGGATACGGCTTCGGCGCGGCTTGTGGTTCGTTCATGAAGCCGGCTCGCTCCGCCATCAAGGCACGTACGGCCACTGCAAGATCCATGTTGGAATCACACCAGGCAAGCCTGCGATGAGGAATACTATCGGTGTGGAAAGCCAGGGGCCACCTGTCGAGGAAGAGTTGTGAAGACGTAATTAAGTAAATACTTTTCATTAGAGACAGTCCTCTCCTGCGCCACATCCGGAAGCTTTTGAAACCCGTGGACCTTATTGCCGAAACATTCGGCGAGTGTCCACTTACAGGTTCGACATTGCTCCGAAAGCAGTTGTTGTTGGCTTAAGCCGCATCGTGAATGTCAAAATGTTCCCACGTTCAGATTGCTCCGCACAGGCCCTGAGGGGCATCTGCGCCTGAGCGCCGGCGGATGAAAACTTGCGATGGTCTGGTATAACCTCCACGAAAGTGTAGGAAACGTCTCCGCGATGAAGAGTCATACTGAACACTGTAAGACTGGGACCAGGCGGAGTCTGTTCCCGCGCCTCGCTTGTCAGCGCAGCATAACCGTCTCTCTTTTCTGAATACTGAGAGGCTTGGGCGTCAACGGGAATCTCTTGAATACCCGGCATGCGGAAAGGTTCCGCTGTCACAATGATCACCTTCAGGTCAGCGGGCTCGCTCACCGCTGCGGACAACCTGGTTTCACGAGTTCTGGCAACGCTTGCAGTCCGCTCAATGGTCCGTTTGTGGACCTTCCATGCCACCAAGGCCGGCTTGACAACGTGACCTTTGGCGGGGTGCTCAAGATGCTCGCTTGCGAGCGCTATACGGGCCGTACCCTGATGCGGCAGAAGCTGGTTGACGCTGGCGCCCAGAACATCGAAAATCGCCGTATTGGCAAAGACGCCAAGCGCAATAGCAAGAACAGTGACAAGAGCAACGCCTGGACTGCCGCTCATCCAGTGCAGGCCGCAGCGAACATCGGCTGCCAGTTGGTCAAAGGGCTTCACGCCCCAGCTTTCTCTGCACTCTTCCTTCACCTGCTCCACATTCCCGAAGTCGAATCTCGCCCGGCTTTCTGCTTCGGCCGCAGACATGCCGGACTGAGTGTATTTCTCGATCTGGTGCTCAAGGTGGCTGCGGAGTTCCTCATCCAACTCAGCTTCCATGGATTCGCGCCGGAACAAAGCCCGCAACCGGAATAAAAGATCGCTGATCATGTTTTGCCCCTACGCATTTTCCAGAATTTGTCCCACGGCGGCCGTAAGCTTCCGCCACGCGCTCTCTTCGGCCTCGAGTTGCTTCCGCCCGGCTTTCGTCAACTCGTAGTATTTGGCGCGCCTATTATTTTTTGATGCACCCCATTTGGCCTTGATCCATCCGCGCCGCTCAAGGCGGTGCAGAGCCGGGTAGAGCGATCCCTGCTTGATGCACACCACTTCTTTCGAAACCTGCCCAATGCGTTCCGCGATCGCCCAGCCGTGCTGGGGTTCAAATGCCAGGCTCTTGAGGATCAGAAGGTCCAGAGTTCCCTGCGGAAGTTCGATCGATGTGTTCGCCATAAATGTCCCCTTTCGCTTCTACATGTCCTATCTTACACCCTCTCATGTCGAAGTGCAAGGGTACTTGTCACGAAAGAAAGTGGGGGGGCTCTGGCAGCGGCCAGGGCTCAGACATACTGTTAGCGTTGTAAGGGCCACTGTTCAGGGCGTGGAGCAGTGGCCGGAGGACTGCCATGGGAGAGGCCGGGGCGAATGGCGCCTGCGAGCGCGTGGAAGCAGGAGGTCGGGATGCCAGGCAAGGTGACCTGTGGGACATCTGCGCACGACCTGAATCTGGCGTTGCTGCCATGTCAGGTCCGTCATTCGAGGCATTCATAGGGTCTCCGACCACGACAGATTGCAGACTTTCACCACCGCAGCCCATGGAGCCTGTACGGGAGCTCGGTTGATTTTGGTGACGTCGGCCATTACGGGAGAATCCTTCAACAACTCTTCGTAGCTTCAGATTTTATGTGATAAGTGAAGCGCACAGAGGAAAGACATTCGGTGCCTGCGCCAGGCGCACAGGTCAACCACTGGCGCTCCGAATGAAAAATCAGAACGGATGGTAGAGGCCACTGCTGCTGAAAACTGGAAAATCCGTTGCGTGAACCTGATCACCTGCCGACGCCGCCGTCATTGGCTACGGTTTTTGGGGTTCGGGCCCCACCTTCACGAGCAACTTTCCAAAATTCTGCCCGGTGAACAGCCGCTTAAAGGCGGACACCGTGTTTTCCAAGTTCTCCACAACGTCCTCTTTGTACTTGACCTTTCCTTCGCGGACCCACTGGCCCATCTCTTTCTTGAACTGAGGCTGCTGCTCCACAAAATCAGACACAATGAAACCTCGAAAGGTAAGACGCTTAAATAGAATGGATCTCATCAGCAGAGGCACCCTGTCCGGCCCAGGCGGCAACCCGGTCGCATTGTAGTGCGCGATAAGCCCACATACCGGGATACGCCCGAAAGGATTCATCAGCGGCAGGACTGCTTCGAAAACCTTTCCGCCGACATTTTCAAAGTCAATATCGATGCCCGTCGGGCAGGCAGCTTTCAACCCTTCCCCAAGTCCGGCCCTGTGATGGTCCAGGCACGCGTCAAAGCCCAGTTCGTTGACAACAAAATCGCATTTCGCCTGTCCCCCGGCGATTCCGACGGCGCGACAGCCCAGAACTTTTGCAATCTGCCCGACTGCGGAGCCAACCGCGCCAGCCGCGGATGATACGACAACTGTCTCGCCGGCCTTTGGCCGCCCGATATTCAGCAGGCCCGTATAGGCCGTCATGCCGGGCATCCCCAGAACACCCAGGGCTGTTGATATGGGCGCGAGAGTCGGATCGATTTTCTGCAAGGCTTCCCCGTCCGCAACTGCATATTCCTGCCAGCCGCTGCGGCTGAGCACAATGTCGCCGGCGCGCAATTGGTCGACTTTTGACTCCACCACTTCGCTCACGGTGGCACCTTCCATGACTTCACCGATTTCGACCGCTTTTGCGTACGAAGGCCCGGCATTCATCCGGCCTCGCTGATAGGGATCGAGCGACAGGTAAATCGTGCGTAAAAGCACCTCGCCCTCCGCAGGCAACGGAATATCCGCTTCTTCAAGCCTGAAATCTTCATCCTTCGGTTCACCCACAGGGCGTGCGGCAAGAACAATCTGTCGATTTTTCGTGGCTGGCATCACTCCTCCCCTCCCTGGTCCGGCTTCCGTCCCACAACCTCAACAGTTCGCTCGGGTCAAGTTCAGTTTAGCGTTCTGACAGATGATGATGGTAAATATTTCGGCCGGTTGGAACGCGCTTGCTGCGCGTGACCTTCAGTTCATCGAAGAGATGACCCGTCTACTGCAGAATCAGCGCTTTCCTAAGTTTCTTGTCGCGTCGCTCGTTTATGCTCTGCCCGTCTAGCAGTTCGAAAAGTTTGCAAAGCTATCAACTAACCAGCACGAGCGGTCCTGGATGCTACTATCCGGGACCGCTTTCCCTCTCCGTTTTGGCCATGGATATTTTCGCCAAACGTACCACAGGCGCGGCATCCGACATACATGGGAAAAAGGCTGTTCGAAACAAGCTGTTGATAATGTGTGGCTGGGAGGCAGGGATTCGAACCCCGATAGGCAGATCCAGAGTCTGCAGTCCTACCGTTAGACGACCTCCCAAGGTATCTCTATTTTCTACCAGTTCCCAGGGTTTTCTTGCAACTTAAAACGCCACTCGCATTTAAACGGCAACACCGCACCACTGACAGACGAATTGCAGCAGCGCCTTGGCGACTGCAAGGGTCGAGTCAATCTCGAGGTACTCGTCAGCGGCATGTGTGTTCCCGCCCCGGGGACCCCAAAGGACCGCCGGTGTGCCGAAGGCTTGATGGAACACGTACATGTCGCACGGCGCCTCGAAACCCTGGATCACAGGCTCTGCGCCAAGCACGTGGCGCACACACTCCCCTAGTTCACTAACGATGGGCTCAGTTGTTGCAATCGCCGACCCCGGCAACCAGCGAATAGGGAATTCAACTGTTGGTTTGGTAGGGAACAGGTCCGGAGCAGCTTGAATGATTGAATCAAACCATTCATAAAACTCCCGCTCAACATCCTCCTGTTTTTCTTCCGGCATGATTTGCCAGTACATCTCGATCTGGCAAGTTTCCGGGACGGTGATGGGCTCTTTAGTGCCCCATGGGCCGGTGGTGAGCTTGGTGATTGAAACAGGAACGGGATCAGGCGAGCCAGCGTAAATCTGATGCAGTGGGGCATTCTTCCTGCGCAGCTCCGCGAAGTCCTGCATCTTCATCAGGAAATATCGGACCGGGTCAATGACTCCAGAAGGAAACTTCCCTTCCGGAAGCACGCCGCCCGTGGAACTTAAGGTGATCTGAACAGTGCGGCCGCCGCGCTGCGCCGGACAAATCCGCAGGAAAGTAGGCTCCGTGATTATTGCCGCGTCGCCGTTGTAGCCTTTCACGCGTCCCGCGATGGTGCCGTTCACGCCTCCAAACTCCTCGTCGCAGACGGTCTCAATGATGAGGTCACCTTTTAGTTCGATGTGAAGCTCGCGCAGGGCCTCCGCAATAAAAAGGCTTACGCCCACTCCGCCCTTCATGTCATTGGAACCGCGCCCATAGAGAAGATTGCCATCCACTTGCCCGCCGAACGGGTCACGGGTCCAAGGTTGGGTACCCCGCGGAACGGTGTCAACGTGTCCCGACAGCACAAGGGACCGACCTCCGCCCGTGCCTTTGCGACGCGCGTCAACATTTGGGCGGTTGCTGTAATCCCGCCCAGGGAAGAAAAGTGCATGCTCTTCCAAGCCCTGCACATCACGGAGATAATAGAGATCGGTGTCCAGCCCCTGAGCTTTCAGAAATTGGGCCACATGCTGCTGGCAAGCCTCTTCATCTCCGATGGGCGGTGTGTTTTCTGACCGAATTCGAACCAGGCCTTGTATGATTTCGACCAGCCGGTGCCGATGGCTCTCCACGAAGGAGGAAAGATGATTTCTGAGACTGACATCAAGCGGCATAAGAACACTCCATCGCGACTCTGTTTCGATATGATCTTTCAGGCCCGGTGATCGATCAAATTAACCTCTGCGCTAGACACAGAGGCTTATATAGAGGCATCACCGAACGTATCCATACGTGGCGGAAGACCGCCAATTCGTCTCAGATTCGATCTGGGACGCCCCAGCCTCACCTCGCTTGAAGCGCCACGCGTGCCTGCCAGAGCTCAGGGGCAAGCTTAAGGGCCCGGCGAAAATCTGCCAGGGCCCTGCCATGCTGCTGGCGATGATCTTCAACCAGGCCCGCAAGGTAAAAGTCGTAAGCCGATTTGCGTCCCTCAGCGGGTCCCTTCGCAAGACTATCAAGAATCCTGGCTGACTCATCAGCGCGTCCCAGGCGATCCAGCGCGAGTGCCGCATAGAATCGCGACGAACTGCTGCCGCCTTCTTGCGACTCGCCTTCCACTGAACGCATTTCCTGCACGGCCTGCCGCCACGCGCCACGTGCGGCTCTTCTCTCGCCTTGCGCTTCAAGCGCGCGGCCCAGCCAGTAGAGAGCTTCCTCGTCTTGAGGATGTTCGGGTTTGCCAACGCCCAAGTGTACAGGATATTCGAGTGCCGCCCGGAATGACGCTTCCGCCGCCTTCAACCGGCCTGCCGCAAACGCCTGCCGACCTTTCTGGACATTGGCCAGCACGAACAACTGGTGAATGATCTGGCCGCCCTCCCAGGGCTTGAAATTGTGACCTGCGAGCGCGCCCAATGCCTGATCGTAGCGGCGTTCCTCCACATTCAACAACACTAGCCGAGCACGCACAAGATCACGGCTCAAAACGTCAGGCGGGGCGTCAGCAAACAGTTTCTCACGATCGCTGGTCCTGCCGAGCTGGGTGTAAATTTGGTCGAGCGCCACATAATTCCGAAAATCGTGGGGAGCCTGTTCGATGGCGCTGGAATAATATCCGGCGGCCGACGCCGAATCGTTCTTCACCTTCCAGGCATAAACTCCAAGGTTGCGATAAAGCACTGCATAGTGGAATCCTTCATCGGCAGCCCGCTTCCACAATTCCGAGGCCTCCGTGTAATGCGCATGGGCGAAGAGGAAGTTTCCGAGAAAAAACTGGGCGTGCGCGTCGGAGGGATTGTGGGCCAGCACCTCACGGAGAACTCCGGCGTCCTCGGGGCGATTGGGGAAGACGCCTTCCACGTTTGCTTTTATCCCTTCTGCAGCCGCGACCGCAGCCTGGCTGGCGCGTCCCTCATCCCAGGCATTCGCCGCCTGGTAGTAATAGATCAGCGGGGAAATCTGCTCCGGCGCCAGGTTCTTTGATGCCGCGTGCAGAACAAAGTCCGACGAGGCCAGGTCTCCCAGTTCGCGATACCAGGCCCCGGCTTCAAGATATCCCTGTGAGCGGTACCCAACGATGTTCTTGAAAACTTCGGCTGCTTGCCGGGCAGAGGAGCCCGAACCGGGAACTGCCCCCAACCGCCATTGCTCGGCAAGCGCGTACGGCAGAATGGGCATCTTCTCAACGGCACGCTCTACAGCCTGGGAAGCTTCTTTGAAGTGTCCGCCCAGCCGCAAAGCCACCGCCAGATCGCTCAGTGTCATGCCGTCATCGGGGTTGTAACGGAGGGCCTTGCGAAGAAGTTTCTCGGCTTCCGAATATTTCTTCTGTTGAATCGCAATCTCGCCAAGCTCAGTCAGCGCAGGAGCTTCCGCGCCACCAAAACGGATGGAGGACCAGAACCCATCCCTGGCCAAACCAAGCTTCCCCGCACCCTTGTAAATGACTCCTGCCAGGTAGCCCACCTGGGGGTCTTTCGGGTCGCGTGCCTGTGCGCGCACAATCAATCCTTCCGCGGTCGCAAAATCCGCAGCCAGATATTGCTGCTCCGCCAGCTTCAGTAGCGCTGGAACATAGCCTGAATCGCGCTTGAGCAATTCCTCATAAATCCGGCTTGCTTCGAGCGGCCTTCCTTCTTTTTCGTCGTTCAAGCCACGCAAGTAGAGCGCCTCGGTCGACAATTCTCGATCCGGTTTTTGATTGGTCTTATGAACGCCCGGCTCCACGGACAGATCGGGATTCCCATCAACCGGCGCTCCGGCAAACCAATGGAGAAGTGTCTTCCCTTCGACGTTCCGGATTGTGATGTCGAGTTGCTTTTGGGCCGCCAAAACGTCCGTGACTGGAATCTCGAATTTCTTTGTCTCCAGCGGCGCGAAGTTCACCGGAGCGAATTCCTTCAGCGGTTCCTTGCCCAGTTTCACTTCCACTTTCGCGCCATCGAGAGCCACTACCGGACTCACAGAAAGCTCAACGGTCGACTTGCCGGTGGTTTTTGACGGGAGATAGACGACATTGATGGCCATTTGCGGCGTTCCCTCGACAAAACCACCACCCAGTCCCTGGACCGGGTACCAATATTCGGTCCAGGACTCAACTTTCTGGGGAGGCATGAACTCCTGACTCAACTGGGTCTGAAAATGTCCCGACTGGATCTCGCAATACTGGCCGTCACTGTCCGTTAGCAAGTGGACCCAGACCAATCCGTCGCCCGCGTTGCCCCATGTCCAGGTTTTCTTCCCGGGAACCTCGTGGTAGTCGGCCACGTGAATCACGCCATCATCGGTCTTGTGATAGTACGCGCCGAAGAACGACCGATGAACATCCACACCGAAAAGCGATGTCGCGTGGTGGACATCCTTGTACCAGCTATAGTTGACTCCTTTCCAAATCGGATACGTCCAGATCTGGGTATGCGAGTGCGGATTCACCAGCCGCATCGGGTAGATAAATTGCATGTCTTCCCTGGCGGGAACAGCAGCGTTCGCCCACCACCAGTAAAGTTTGGCAAGCGGTGTCGAATTAAAGAGCGTAACGCGCGCCGCCAGGTGGGCCACGCCTGGCCGCAACGTCAACGCAACCTCCCAGTGCATATTGCTTACTTGATCCATGTCACCGACCACCACCGTGGCGCTGCCATCGGGATTTTGCCGGAAGCGCGACGCCACCGGCGAAACGGTGTCCGTCGTATGTCCGTTGGGAAAATTCCATTCGATCCCGCCGGAGATCCACGCTCCCCGCAGACCCACCATCCCGTACTTGATCACATTGTTCCGGTAGAGGACTTCTCGCTTGTTGACCTTGTCATAAAGCGAGTAAACCCGGCCGTCCATCTGCGGCAGAATCGTCACCTTCAGGTATTCATTTTCCAGATAGATTGCCCGGTAGGTTTTCATCTCCCTATGGTCTGTCAGGTCATCGAGGGCCGTGTAAGGATAGATGTTGTGAGCGTTTACCAGTGGGAATGGCGGATTGGGATCTTCGGGTCCCAGCAAGTAGGTCGGAATGTTGATCGTCCCACTCCACACCCGAACCTTCGCGGCCTGCGCCTGCGGCACATACACCAGCCCAACTAGAAAACCAAGACCGACGACGAGCATGCGATCCAACACTGACGTCCTCCGCAAATCATATGAATTTCTCCCATACCCCAATCACCCGTTCCGATTACAACCGTCCCCCTTACGAACGCCTCGACAGTCACCGAACTCGAATCGTCCCAAGGTCGTACCAGCCATCCGGTTGCCGCCCTTCGATAGCCAGCCTGATGGCAGGCCGCTCAGTGCGCGGATCGAGCAAGCCTACCCGAAAATGATACTCTCCAGGCTTGAGCCTTTGTGGAACATAGAGTGTCCCGTCGAAGACCGCGTCACCTGGAAGCCATGTGCGAACGTCAGCGGGCGTCTTGATCACGGCCAGATCATTCGATGACTCAAGCTGAACAGCCAGAATGTATTTCCGGTAGACGGGCGCAACTCCCGCATTGAGAAACCACATATGGACCGGCATCATCTCTCCAGGCCGCACGGTCCGCGGGTATTCCAGGCGCCGAAGGATGAACCGGTATCCCATCTTCTTTTCAAAGTCGCGGAATTGCGCTTTCCACTGGGCAGGAATCGGGGAGGACTTGATGTTGACTGAACTGACGTGCCAGCGCAGCGCCTGGTTCAAGATGTAGTTCACGTCAAACCCATTCTTCAGCCACGAGCCAACCACTCCACAGCTTTCAAGCGAAACCGGACGTCGCTGCCAGACGTTCTGAATTCCGGCACGGACAATCTGCTCGGGGTACAGATCAACCATTTCGCCCCACCATGGCTTGCCCATATCACCCCAGCAGTCGAGCCGCCAGCCCGCACCGTGGGCCGTCCCATAGCTGAGCGCATGCTGTTGGTCGAAGTTCATCAGCAACGGCGTGCGCTTGAACGCCTTCAAGTAAATGTCAATCAGCGCCTTCTGGTACTTGAAGGGCGGCATGTAATGGCTCCAGCCTTCTCCCCAATAGCCCACAGAAGAGATGTCCACCATTTCCAGATAAGGATTCCCGTCATAACGAGCGCCGGCGGCTGCAACCAGTTGTCCCCAGTACTTCAAATACAACGGATCGCTGAAGTCCGGCTGCCAGATCTTTCCGTCAGGATCGCTGGGCTTGTTGGCGCGCCGCGCACCCGAGTCCCGGTACCATTCCGGCAGCGGATGCTTCTCGTCGTAAGGCATCATTCGGATGGCCAGGGTCTGATGGTGCTCGCGAGCCTCTTTCAGCGCCAGGTCGATAATGCCCCAGTTGAATTTGCCGGGCTCAGGTTCCAGCACGCTCCAGAACCACCGGCAGTATGAGATCGAGCTTTCGGGAAAGTCCGGCTTCACCGCCGCAGCGTGAAGGAGCGTCGTCGGCCCGGCCTCAGACCACCCGAATCCCTGGTTCAAAGCGTCGCCGTTGAATCGCTGGAATGTCTCGATCCCCATGCCCGGGTTGACCAGCACCGTATCAATCTCCTTGGGACGAATCACCACGTCATCATTGTTCTGCGCAAACCCCAATGCTGTGGAAACCATCAGGGCCACAATGACGCCGGAAACCATCGGTCGCATCATCCGTATCCTCATTTGAAGAGTTCTCCCGTCGCGGCGCTATCCCGTGATCTTGAGCAGGGCCGTCGCGTTTTCATAATAGACTTTCTTCAAAATGGCATCGGGCAATCCAATTCCGGAGATCTGCCACCGGCCATGGGGAAGTTTTGGCAGCCCGGACTCGCATGCCAGGCCAGGCCCTCGCAACCAGACCGCTCCGATCACTTCATGCAACTCTCTTCGATCCGTAGTCACGGCCTCGTCTCTGGTATAGAATTTCGTTTCGATCGCGATGGGAAGATTACTCTTGCCGCAGACGATCGTCAACGAAGTATTTGGAAAGCTTTCGTAATCCAAGCATGCTTCGCTTTCATAACGCCACGTCAAACAGGGGATAAGAAATGGATTCAGCGTATAGGAGATGCGTGATGAATGGGCAGCGGGGGCTTGCGTTCGCCGTGTTCATTTTGCTTGGGTCTTCTCTGGCCCTGCCGGTTGCGAAGCCGCAGTCGGCAGACGGCGTATGGCAGGCCTGGATTGCGAGCACCGGCATGCGGCTCACTCCCGCCAGTATGGAAGTTGCGAGAGGAACCGTGGCGAGAGCAGAAGCCTTTCGTAATGAAGTTATCTCAATGCAATTCGCCGTCCGTTCAGCTGAGACCATGCAACCCTTTGGAGCAACCTGTGAACAACCATCGGCAACCAGAGATCGCGTGCTTCCCTGCTCGTGGGTGCGGATTCGCTATCCCGGTTACGTGCCCGCCGACGAGCGGGGTGAGTACATGGCTGACCCGCTGCTTGCGTCGCCTCCTTCGCAAGTCAGGGCTAACTGGACACAAGGCGTCTGGCTCAGCATTTCCGTCCCCAGAGAAGCCGTTCCCGGCTACTACGAGGGCAGGCTTTATGTTCGCGCCGGCCAGCAGAGCAAACGGTTCGCGATTTCTCTTCATGTGCTCGACTTTACTCTGCCGGATATCACCAAGGGAAGCTTCTACCTGAACATCTGGCAGGATCCTGCCGCCGTGGCTCGAATGGCCCACGTTCCGTTGTGGTCGCCGGAACATTGGAAACTGCTGTCAGCATATGCGCGTAACCTCGCCGATCACGGGCAAAAGTCCATCACCGCCAGCATCCTTTACGATCCCTGGCGCTCGCAGACCGGTTTCGTTTACCCTTCGATGGTCGAGTGGCGTTTCCCCGGAGAATATCAGTTGGGGCAGGCTGCCAAATTTCAGTTTGATTTTTCTGTTTTCGACCGTTATGTCGAAATGATGATGAAGGCTGGAATCACGAAATCGATCCAGTGTTTCTCCATGGTTGACGGTCCGGGATCAACGTCTCTCTGCAACATCGGGTACATTGACACGACCACAGGAAAGTTAAGGGTTTGCCCGACCAGAGTCGGTGGCCCGAAATACCGGGAGGTGTGGAAAGCATTCCTTCCCGCGTTTGTACGTCATCTCAAGCAACGCGGCTGGCTCAATCGCACCTACATCGGTTTTGATGAAAAGCCGCAGTCCATCATGAACGGAATCTTCAGCGTTCTGAAAAGCGATGCACCGGAACTGAAGGTGGCGCTTGCGGGAGGAACATCAAGCCAGGAGTCCAGCACGGTGGGCGATCTGACCATCAACTGGCGTGCCCTCGCACATCCCGCCGTCGTTCGACACCTGGTGGAAGAGAGGCGCAACGTGGGGCCGACAACTTTTTACACTGCATGTTCGCCCGCCTCTCCCAACACGTTCATTTACTCGCCACTATGGGAATCCCGTCTGCTCCCCTGGATCGCTTTCCGCTACGGCCTTACGGGCTATTTGCGCTGGGCTTATCAATCGTGGCCGGACAACGTCTGGAAACAACCCCGAAATCGCTGGCACACCGGCGATAGCTTTCTGGTCTATCCAGGCAAGAACGGACCCATTGACAGCACACGCTGGGAGATGATCCGCCAGGGAATAGAGGATTACGAAGCCCTGGAAATGCTGAAGCACAAAATCGCAGAACTGCGTCTGAATCCTGCACATGCGGCCGAAGCCGCAAGCCTGGAAAAGCGTATGAGGAACGCTATCTACGGCGCTACAAGCCTCAACAAGTGCCAGGGTGTCCCCAGCCCCGGGCTCTCACGCCGGGAGATCAATGCCTTGTTAGCGGAATCCGAAGGGAGACAAAGCATGAGATATACCAGCAACATGCGCATCATTTCCAAGTTTTCACTCAACGATTTTGTACCCGACGGGAATCTCCAGAAGGAGGTCTGGAAGACAGCGGACTGGGTTCGAATGGACCACGACATGACCGGCCAGAAACAGTATCCCCAGTCTGAGACGGAAGTGGCAACGGTTTGGACATCGCACTACGTTTACTTCGCCTACCGCTGCAAATACACGGTGCTGAACATTTTTCAGAATGCCGATCCGGCTGTTGAAAAATGGGGACTCTGGAATCGCGACGTGGTGGAGGTTTTCCTCAACCCCCAGGCCGAGCGCGTGAACCACTACTACGAATTCGAGGTCTCACCCAACAATCTCTGGATCGACCTGGAAATCAACAAGGACCAGTCGCCATTCAATGACGCCAGTTGGGACTCACGTTTTGAACATGCAACGCACGTTGATCCGGAGCGTCACATCTGGACATGTGAAATGCGCATCCCGGTTGCACCGATGGGAGCGAAAGAAATTTCGGCAGGGGACGAGTGGCGTCTCAACCTCTTCCGTGCCGAGGGCCCGGACGGCGATAGCCAAAGGCACTTCCTTTCATGGAGCAGCATCCCGACAGGCACCAGTTTCCACGTTCCAACGCGCTTTGGCATCATCCAGTTTGTCAAGTGATCGGAAGACACGACTCCATCGCCTGCCAGCTATCGAAGGGCAAGTCCGCCTGGGAGGAGCGTCCTCGCGCTGGCAGAGCGAGGGGGCTCCAACTGGTGTGGCGCTAGCCCCAGCACACGGAATGATGGTCGATGTCGAGATGTCCGACCAGTCTCTTCGTCAGAGGCTCAGTGGAAGGAGCCATCTGCTCTCTGATCCGGTTCATCGCCTCCGGACTGAGCCTTTTGAAGTGGCGCACAAAAGAAGTGTTGTGCTCAATGTCCGCCACTGTCGGCATCCCAATCACTCCAGTCGTAACCGGCAGGCTGATCGAATAGCCGAGAAGTTCGTTGATGTTTGTCTTTCCGGATCCTGCCCCAAGCAGAAACTCCTGCCCGGTAAGCTTCATGGCAATGATGCCCAGGTGCTTTCTTCGAGCGACTGGAAGCGCCGTTTGTTCGAATTTCCCGTTGCGTGCGGCATTCAAGGCCATCTGCACGCAGTCCAGCGGATGCCGCTCAATCGCCCTGACCATGGTCGGGCCGTCGGTGTGGCTTGTCATGCCAATAAAGCGGGTCATTTTCTGTTCCTTGGCTTCAATCAGCCCCTTCATGGCTCCATCGGGAGCTTCGATCTTCTCCAGATCGTCGGCGAATCCAAGGCTGTGGATATGCAGCAGGTCCACTTGGTCCATCTGAAGGCGTTTCAGGCTGGTCTCCAGGTCACGCATGAACCCGTCGCGGGTCCGGTTCTCAATTTTAGTGGCCAGGAAGATTCCCTTGCGTCGAGTCTTTAGAACTTCACCGATACGGCGCTCGCTCTCGCCATTCGGTCCGCCATACGAATGCGCCGTGTCGACATAAGTAATTCCCAGGTCGAGCGCCCGGTTGAGGGCCGCCAGCGCTGCCTCCTTGTCTTTGTACATGCCAAAGCGGCTGCCACCGCCAAAAGCCAGGATAGAGACGCTTTCGCCTGTTTTTCCGAGTGTCCGATGAGGAAGCCGCTGCATCACGGCGCCTTCCGCCGTTCCGCGATGGCCCGTCAGAAATCCAACGCCTGCAGCCCCCCCAATCGCAAGCCTTTCCAGAAACTTTCGCCGAGAGACGTCTTGGCTCATAACTTGCTCCTTTGTCGGAAAAGTCACCCTCTGGGATTTGAGAAGACCAGCAAAGTTCTGCTACCACCGTCGAACCTATGTGTATTGGCCAAAGTTTATCCCATCATCAGCGGCATTGCGACAAGAAATTATCCTCCGTATGTCTTTTGAGATAGTTGGAACCAACCGCCCCGCCCGGAGCATCCGCACCACCCACTTGAAAACGGGTCACCGGCAATAACAAGCACGAAGGCAGCTCGCGTCTTGCCCGCCAAGTGGAGCAACGAAGGGGCTACATGGCCAGGAATGCAAATCCATCAACGCAGCAATGCGA